>NZ_JBHMAU010000034.1:0-21732 GCF_042429315.1 Brevibacterium otitidis
GGGAATGTTGACTTATAACATCACCATTTTCCCAGTTCAGGAGGGGCATTTCCATTCCACACGCGGCTCGATCCGGCTACTTACATCGGTGGATCAAGGCTAAGCACTGACGTACCCTGAACCTATGAACTCGACAGGCAGCCCTGCGGGAGACGCCCGCCCCTCCGACTCCGGTGGGGACTCCGCGCTCGTGCGCGGGCTGCGGGTGCTCACGCACGTTGCCGAAGGTGGCGAGGTCAGCGCCCAGGATGTCTCCGAGGAACTCGGGCTGCCGCTGTCGACGACGTACCGGTACCTCAAGACGCTTACAGACTCCGACCTCATCGAAAAGCACCACGGACGCTTCGTCCCCGGCTGGCGGCTCTCGGCATGGTCCGGTCATGACATCACCCGCACCCGGCTCGTCGAAGTCGGCCATTCCTTCCTCCAAGGTCTGACGAACCGCACCGGCAAGGTCTCCGTGCTCACCGTGCGCGCCGGGCACAACGCCGTGTGCCTGCGACAGGTCTCCCCGACCGCTGACACCGATATTTCGTTTCGCATCAACCAGGTGCTGCCGATCTACCGCGGGGCCGGCCAGCGCGTGCTCCTCGCCTACGCTCTGCCGGCTGTCACCGAAGGCGCGCTCCGCGCTGTCAGGTCCGATGCCGCCGATGACCAGGCAGCGCTCGCCCGCAGGCAGCATCTCATCGCCGATCTCAAGGACATCCGCACCCGCGGAATCGCTGTCTCCCACGGTGAGCTCATCGACAACGCCGTCGCCGTGGCCGCACCTGTGCGCGTCGGTGGAGAGGTCATCTGCTCGCTGGCCGCATCGACCGGTATGCCAGCGGGCACCTGACCTTCGGCACGGGCATCCACCAGTGCGTCGGCCAGCCGATCTCGCGGATGGAGATGGATGCGTTCTTCTCCGCCTTCTGCGCCCGGGCCACTCACCTCGAACCGACCGCCGAGCCCGAGCCGCTCATCCACACCACCCTGCGCTCCTACACCTCGGTGCCGCTGAAAGCGACACCTGCCTAAGCCGCACGGCCACCGCGGCACCAGGCCCTCTGGGCACTGCGGCCCCGGGCCCGCTGGCCACCGTCACCACCGCCGCCCGCACCGTCGGCGCACCACGCCATCTGACCGTCCGATCAGCGAAGAGACCCGCATATGACCGCACGCCCGCACTCGAATCTGCACCCCGCCACCGCTCCGCTGCCCGGCCAACCGGCCGCGGCCGAGGAGTTCGAAGGCCCGGTGCTCACCCTCGGCGAATCCGATCTGAGCCTGGCCGAGATGGTCGACGTCGCCCGGCACCGCCGCCGCATCACCCTCGCCCCGGCCGCTCAGGAGGCCTGCCGGGAGTCACGGGCCTGGCTCGATGATGTCATCGACCGGATGAAGGCCGGTGAGGACGTCGAGGCGATCTACTCGGTCAACACCGGTTTCGGCTCCCTGGCCGGCCGGCAGGCGTTCCCCAGCGCCACCGATGCCGCTGAGCTCTCCCGCCGGCTCATCCTCGCCGACGCCTCAGGCATCGGCCGACTCGTCGACGAAGAAGTCGTGCGGGCCACGATGCTCATCCGCATCCAGTCGCTCATCGCCGGCCATTCGGCGATCTCCTGGCCGCTCGTCGAGGGGCTCGTCGCGATGCTGAATCACGACGTGTGGCCAGCGGTGCCCGAATACGGTTCGCTCGGCGCCTCCGGAGACCTCATCCCGTTAGCCCACATCGCCCTTGTCCTCACCGGCCCGCCGACCGGGGAGGACAAGCCCGAGGATTCCGGTGAGGCAGTGCTTGACGGACAGATCGTGCCCGGCACCGAGGCGATGGCGGCAGCGAGCATCGACCGGGTGCCGGTCGGCGCCAAGGACGGCCTCGCACTGCTGAATGGCACGTCGTTCTCCCTTGCTCAGACCGCGCTCGCGGCCTGGGATGCGACGACCCTGCTGGAGACCGCGCAGGTGACCGCGTCGATGACGATCGAGGCGCTGCTGGGCTTCGGTGATGCGTTCATCGACGAGCTGCACACCGTGCGCAGGCAGCCCGGCCAGATCGCCGTCGCCGCCCGGATGCGAGAGCTCATGGCCGACTCGCAGCTCATCACCGGCAGCCGGGCTGCCGACCCGGACCGGCAGCCACCGCAGGATGCCTACTCGCTGCGCTGTGTGCCACAGGTGTTCGGCCCGGTCGCCGACACGCTCGACTTCACCATCGGGATCATCGAACGCGAACTCAACGCTGCAACCGACAACCCGCTTGTCTTCCCGCAGCTGCCACGGTCTCTCAAGGCCGTCTCGGGTGGAAACTTCCACGCCGAATACGTCGCCTTCGCCGCCGATTTCCTCTCGATCGCGGTCACCGAGATCGGCAACATCACCGAACGGCGGATCTTCCGCCTCGACGACGGCACCCTCAACCGCGGCCTGCCCGACATGCTCGTCGACTCCGCGCAGGTCGGCATGGACTGCGGGTTCATGCTGCCGCAGTATCTGGCCGCGGCCCTCGTCTCCGACTGCAAGACCCTTGCCCATCCGGACACCGTCGATTCGATCCCGACATCTGCGAACCAAGAGGACCACGTCTCGATGGCCAACAACGCCGGCCGGCACCTGCGCCAGATCGTGGCCAACATCGAAGCCGTCGTCGGCATCGAACTCCTCATGGCCGTCCAGGCCCTCGAGCTGCGCGTAGCCGCCGGGCGCCCCGACGGCCGGGCCGTGGCCCGCGAGGAGATCTCGTCTGCCGGCCGGCGCGTCATCGACATGCTGCGCTCGACGACCGACACGCAGGGCCGCACGATCGCTCACCTGACCCAGGACGTCGTGCTCTACCCACAGGTCCGCACCGCCACGGCCCTCGTCAAGGACGGGGCTGTCGTCCGCGCCGCGGATGCTCAGGCGCCGCGCTGAGACCTGCGCTGAGCCCGGCATTCCGTCTCGGGCTGTCTCCTGCCAGCGGCGGGGAGCGGAATCCTCAGCTGCCGGCCTGGTGACCGGATACGATGGACTGTCGCCTATCGCGCTGCGCACACCAGTCGCACGACGCGCACCGGCGCACCGGCGCACCAGACCTCACCGCTGACCGAAGGAGCGCGCTGCCTGCGATGACTGCCCAGAGCACGCCGTTTCGCACCCGCCGGGGCCTTGATGCGCTCGCGCTGGTCTGCCTCGTGCTCATCGCCGCGAGTCTGCGCCCAGCGGCCACGTCGCTGGGCCCAGTGCTGGCCGAGGTCACCGACGCCTTCGGCCTGACGGCCTGGCAGTCCGGGCTGCTCACTGCCTTCCCCGGCCTCATCTTCGCCGCCTGCGGACTCATCGCTTTACCGCTGCTCACGCGGGCGGGCCTGTTCGGTGCGCTGACGATCTCCTGTGCGTGCACGGCCACCGGTGTCATCGCCCGCGCCCTGTCGCACACCTGGCCGGGCTTCGCGACGCTGACCGTGCTGGCGCTCATCGGCATGGCGCTGGGCAACGTCGTCCTCCTCGTCTACGTCAAGGCCCGCTTCCCGGCCCGCGGCCAGCTCGCCGCGACCGTCTTCACCGTCTCACTCGGTCTCGGCGCCACCCTGCCCTCGCTGCTGACCGCCCCGCTGACCGAGCAGGCCGGCACCTGGCGGGTGGGTCTGGGCTTCTGGGCAGTCATCCCCGTCACCGCGCTCGTCGCCTGGCTCGTGCTGCGCGCAGCCGGCTCGGTGCCGCGCCTGGCCGGCCCTCCCGCTCCCGAGGCGGGCGGCGCCCGGGTGCGCAAACGCATCGTGGCCTCGCCGAAGGCCCGCTGGATGGCGCTGTTCTTCGGCTTCCAGTCCGTCAACGCCTACGTGCAGTTCGGCTGGCTGCCCCAGATCTACCGCGACGGCGGCCTCGATCCTGTCACCGCCGGGATCATGATCGGCATCGTCGCCTTCTCCGGCATCCCCGGCGGGTTCCTCGCCCCGCAGATCATCGTCCGCGACGTCTACCCGCGCACCTTCATCATCAGCTTCGCCGTCGCCTCGACCGCTGGCTACACCGGCCTGCTCATCTCCCCCGCCGCCGCACCGGTGCTGTGGGCGGTGCTGCTGGCCTACGGCGGTTTCGCCTTCCCGGCCGTGCTCGCGCTCATCACCCGGCGCACGACCGATGTCGCCGTCACCGCCTCGACCTCGGCATTCGTCCAATCCAGCGGTTACATCCTCGCCGCGGTCTGCCCGATGATCGTCGGTGCGCTGCTCGGTGTGACCGGCGGCTGGACGGCCCCGATCGTGTTCATGATCGGCATCAGCGTGCTCATGGGGCTGACCGGTGCACTGGCGGCAGCGCCGGGCAGCGTCGATGAGGAGCTCATCTGACCTCAGATGTCGAGGACGAGCCGGTCGGTCTGGGCACGCGAGACGCAGATCATCATCGTCTCCTGCGCCTCCTTCTCCTCATCGCTGAGCACATGATCGCGGTGCTCGGCCCGCCCCTGCAGGATCGTCGTCTCACACGTCCCGCACGTGCCCTTCTGACATGAGCTCAGCGTCCGCACCCCGGCAGCACCCAGGGCTGCGAGGATCGACTGGCCGCAGGCCACCTGCACTTCATCGCCGCTGGTGGTCTCGACGGTGAAGGCGGTGTCCGCGCCCGAGGCGCCGGCCGCCTCGGTCTGACCACTGCCGGTGGCCTCGGCTGCCGGTGGGGCGTCGTCGTCGAAGTCCTCGAAGATCACCTCGGTGCCCTCGGCCTCCATCCCGGCGGCGAGCGCGCACATGAGCGGAACCGGGCCACAGGTATAGACGACCGGGCCGCACGTGGAGACGACGGGGCTGCCGCCGGTGCCCTCCGCCTCGGGCGCGGTCGCACCGGAGGCACGCGCGGTGGCGAACCAGTCACGGGCCAGCGCGACGACATCGGGCCGGCCGGTCTCGGCGGTGATGCGCACGTCGACGCGCTCGGATCCGTGGGAGTCGATGAGGTCGTCGGCGAAGGCCATGAGTTCGTTGCGGCGGCCGACGTAGATGAGGTGCCAGTCGAGTCCGGCGTTCTCGGCGTCGTGGATCATCGCGGAGATCGGGGTGATGCCGATCCCGCCGGCGACGAACAGCATCGGCGAGCGGCGCTGGTAGCCGAAGGTGTCGCGCGGGCCGCGGATGAGCAGGCTGGTGCAGTCGGCGAGGTGTTCGTGCAGCCAGTGGGAGCCGCCGCGGCCGGTCGGCTCGTTGAGGATCGCGACCCGCCAGCCGTGGCTGCCATCGGGTTTCGAGCACAGCGAGTAGTGGCGGATCGCCGGGCCGTCGGGCAGCGGGATCGCGACTTCGAGGTGCGCGCCGGGGGTGAATGCCGGGTCAGCGCCCAGCGGCGGGGCGAAGGTGATGGACAGGATTCCACAGGCGACGGTCGTCAGTGATTCGATGCGGGCGGGCCTGAAGCCCTGCCGGATGAGCATGTCGATGTCCGGTCCGTCGAAGCTCGTGATCGACGGGCTGCCGGCCACCGGCTGCGCTGGCTCGGTGCTGGTGTCTGCGAGTGCTCTCACGCCTGTCCCCTCCTGCCAGCCGGCGGTCGCGGCGGCATCTGTGATCTGCCTCTCGATGACGACCAGTCTGGCCGATCCGCACCCCCGTGGGCGATGCCGGTTCCCGAACCCTGAGAAACTCTCGTCCACCTGCATCCGGGCCCGTTCCGCTGCGCCGATGGCGCTGTTACCGTGCAGATATGACCGCCTCTGATGCCGCCCGCCCAGCTGTCACCGCGCTGCTGGCCACCGACCGTCCACTTGTCGGCGCACCGATGGCCGGCGGCGCCACCACACCCCGGTTGGCGGCGGCGATCGCTGCCGCAGGCGGGTTCCCGTTCCTGGCCGGCGGCTATCTGACCGCCGATGCCCTGACCACCCAGATCGCTGAGTTCCGGCAGCTGACAGGCGGCGTGCCCTTCGGCGTCAACCTCTTCGTACCCGGGCAGGCTCCCGTCGATGAGGTCGCCTTCGCCTCCTATGCCGGCCGGCTCGCCCCGCTGGCCGGTGAGCTCGACGCGCAGATCGACACGCGTCCAGTCATGGACGATGACGATCACTTCGGCGAGAAGCTCCAGGCGCTGCTGGCCGACCCGGTTCCGGTGGTCTCGCTGACGTTCGGGCTCCCCGCCCCCGAGGTGGTTGCGCGGCTGCACGCAGTCGGAACCTGCGTGCTCGCCACGGTCACGACTGCCTCCGAAGCCGAGGCGGCGGCCGGGATCGGCTGCGATGGTCTCGTCGTGCAGGGCAGCCGGGCCGGCGGGCATGCCGGAACGCATGATCCGCTGCGCGATGTTCCCGAGGTCGAGACCGCTGACTTGGTCCATGAGGTGCGGAGCCGTGTGGATCTGCCGGTCATCGCCGCTGGTGGCGTCGACGGTCCCGAGGCAGTGGCCGCCTTACTCAGTGCCGGTGCGGTTGCCGTGCAGGTCGGCACGCTGCTGCTGCGCTGCCACGAAGCCGGCACCTCGGCAGTCCACCGGCAGGCACTCGCCGGCCCCGACTTCACGGAGACGACGCTGACCCGGGCGTTCACGGGGCGGCTGGCCCGGGGCCTGCGCAACCGGTTCATCGATGACTTCTCAGACTCGGCACCGCCTGCCTATCCGCAGGTTCATCACCTGACGAAGCCCATCCGCACGGCCGCCGCGAAGGCGGGCCAGCCCGATTGGGTGCATTTGTGGGCCGGCACCGGTTGGCAGTCTGCGCGCGAGGAGTCGGCCGCTGAGACGCTGGAGCGGCTGGCCCCGCCGCGCTGAGGGTCACCGTCCGGCAGCGTATCCCTGCATGCCGCGGGGGTTCGCTGCCGCCTGCAGGATCCCGGTCTCCGGGTCGCAGGTGACGCAGGAGAGGCGGCCGAGTGACCAGTTTCCTGCCCGGGAGACGACGTGGCCGCGGGCGATGAGCCCGTCGATGACCTCATCGCCGAGCCGGTCCTCAACCACAACGCCGCCGGGAGTCCAGGTGCGCGGCCAGAAGGAGCCGGGAAGCGCGGTCGTGTGGAACGCCGGTGCGTCGATCGCCTGCTGCGGGGTATAGCCGCCGACGAGCATCCGCAGGATCGCCAGCAGCTGCCACTGATCCTGCTGATCCCCGCCCGGCGTGCCGATGGCGATCACCGGCGTGCCGCCGCGGCTGATGAGAGTCGGGGTGAGCGTCGTGCGCGGGCGCTTGCCGGCGGCCAGCCGGGAGGGGGAGTCCTCATCGAGCCACATCATCTGCAGACGGGTGCCGAGGCAGAAGCCGAGGGCTGGGATGAGCGGGGAGGACTGCAGCCAGCCGCCGGATGGGGTGGCGGAGATGATGTTGCCCCACCGATCGATGACATCGAGATGACAGGTGTCGCCGCGCACCGCACGCGGGGTGGCGTTCGTCTGCATCGTCGGCTCACCGGCACCCGCTGCCGAACCGACAGAGGCTCCCGCATCGGCACCGACCGCCTGGGCCGGCAGCTCGAACTCATCACCGGTCACCAGCGGCGGCACGAAACCAGGCTCGCTTGCGTCGCGCAGACCGGGCCGGAAGTCGAGAGAGGCCCACTCGCTGATGAGTTCGCGCCGGCTGGCCGCGTACTCCTCACTCAGCAGGGTCTCCAGATCGACCTCGCCGTGACCGTAGTGGGTGTCGCGATCGGCGAGCGCGAGCTTGAGAGCTTCGAGGATGGTGTGCGCGCCGCGCTCGGTCGACGGGTCGAGGTCCGCGTCATCGAAGCCGTCGAGGATCCGCAGGGTCTGCAGCAGCACCGGCCCCTGCCCCCACGGGCCGGTCTTGGCGATCGTATGGCCGCGGAACTCGATCGACACCGGCTCCTCGTACCCGGCTGAGAACCCGGCCGTGTCCTCGACGGTGAGCACCCCGGCGTGCATGGTGCCGCTTGAGTGCATGTGGGGTTCGCCGATGAACGCGGCGGCTTCCGCGGCGACGAAGCCTTCGCGCCACTCCCGCCTCACCGCCTCGATCCGGGCGACCCGCACGTCGCTATCAGCCCCGCTATCCCCGACAGCCCCGCTATCCCCAGCCAGCCCGGCCTCATCGGCAGCCGCCAGCAGCCGCCTGAGCGTGCCCGCATACCCGGGCATCCTCACAAGATCACCGGGTTCGGGCACCTGACCGCCGGGCAGCCACTGTTCGGCTGAACTGGGCCAATGAGCGCGGAACGTCTCAGCGGCCGCAGCGATCGCAGCGCAGGTGCCGGCGTGGATCGGGTGGCCGTTCTCGGCGTAGCCGATCGCGTAAGCGAGGACATCGGCGATGTCCCAGCTGCCGTGATCGCGCAGCAGCACCAGCCACGCATCGACCGCACCCGGTACGGCCGCAGCCAGTGCCCCGGCACCAGGGACCATGTCGAGGCCCTCGGCACGGAAGTGCTCGATCGTTGCCCCGGCCGGGGCTGGGCCCTGGCCCATGAGCACCTGCGGCACCGGCGCCTCGGCGGTGGCGAACAGGCCGGTCATATCCCCGCCGGGGCCGTTGAGGTGGGGTTCGACGACGTGGAGGACGAACCCGGCCGCGACCGCTGCGTCAAAGGCGTTGCCGCCGCGTTCGAGCACCGCCTGCGCGGTCTGGGTGGCCAGCCAGTGGGTCGAGGCACTCATCCCGAAGGTGCCCTGCAGCGTGGGGCGGGTGGTGGGATCCGGTGGCGGGGTGAACGTCACGGCAGCTCCTTTGCATCGCGTGTCTCGAGGGTACCGCGCCCCGAGGCGCTGGCCACCTGAGGAGACGGTGAGAGGACCGCCCCGCCTGTGCTATGTTCGTGACGACGAACTTTATTATTCGATCTTGCTAACTATGGGAGGGTGCGGTGTCTCGCCTCGTGTACTTCTCCTCGGTGTCGAACAACACGCAGCGCTTCGCCGAGCGCCTCGATGAAGCCAGTGTGCGGATCCCGCTGCGCCCGCGCATCGAACCGATGATCAGCATCGACGAGCCGTATGTGCTCATGCTGCCGACCTACGGCGGCGGTGCCGTGCGCACAGCGGTGCCCAAGCAGGTACTCGCCTTCCTCAAGCATGACCCAGCCCACCGCGAGCTCGTGCGCGGGATCATCTCGGCTGGCAACACGAACTTCGGCACCGCCTACTGCCTGGCCGGCCGGGTGCTGTCTGCAAAGCTCGCCGTCCCGGAGCTGTACCGCTTCGAGCTGCTCGGCACCGGCGAGGACACCCGCAAGGTCAACGCCGGGCTCGCCCGGTTCTGGACGACCGGGCAGGCCGAGGAGATCGCGCTCACCCGTGAAGCCCATATCGCCGCCCGCACGCGCCAGCGCACCCTGGCCGGCTGAACCACCCTGTCGAGAAGGAGCATCCCCGCATGACACCGAACACCCAGACCACCGCAACCACCCAGTCCACCGCAGCCACCCAGTCCACCGCAGCCACCAGCACGCAGGCGCGCACCGCCTCGGGCACGGAGGCTGTCTCGCCACCTGGCTACCGGAAGGATCCGGCCGCCCGGCTGCGGCCGATCAACTGGAATCGGGTGACCGATGAGAAGGACCTGGAAGTGTGGCAGCGGCTGACGGCGAATTTCTGGCTGCCGGAGAAGGTGCCGCTGTCGAACGATCTGCCGGCCTGGCACCAGCTGACCGAGACCGAGCGGACGCTGACGATGCGCGTGTTCACCGGGCTGACGATGCTCGATACGCTGCAAGCGACCGTCGGCGAGATCGTGCAGATCGCTGATGCGCGCACCGAGCATGAGGAGGCGGTGTACACGAACATCGCGTTCATGCAGTCGGTGCATGCCCGCTCGTACTCCTCGGTGTTCTCAACCCTGACCTCGACGCCGGAGATCGATGCCGCCTACCAGTGGGCGATCGGCAATGATGTGCTGCAGGCCAGGTGCAAGGCGGTGCTCGTGCACTACTACGGGGAGGACCCGCTCAAGCGCAAGGTCGCCTCGACGCTGCTGTCCTCGCTGCTGCTCTACGCCGGGTTCTATCTGCCGCTGTGGTTCTCGTGCCGGGCGAAGCTGACGAACACCGCGGACATGATCCGGCTGATCCTGCGGGACAAGGCCGTGCACGGCTACTACTCCGGGTACAAGTACCAGCGCGGGCGCGAGGCTGCTTCGCCCCAGCGGCGTGAGGAGATGGATGCGTTCACCTTCGCGCTGCTCGAGGAACTCTACGAGTTGGAGCTGACGTATTCCGGTGAGCTGTACGAGCCGCTGGGGCTGATGGACGATGTCGCCCGCTTCGTGCGCTACAACGCGAACAAGGCGCTCATGAACCTCGGCTACCAGCCGAAGTTCTCACCGGAGGAGACGACGGTGAATCCCGAGGTGCTCGCCGCGCTGTCACCGGAGGCCAGTGAGAACCACGACTTCTTCTCCGGATCCGGTTCCTCGTACATCATCGGCGAGACCGCCGAGACACTCGATGAGGACTGGGACTTCTAAGACCCCAGAGCTTGCTTGAGGCCCGAAAGGGCTGATAGGAGGCCCGGAACTGCAGGTTTCTGCAGGTCCGGGCCTCTTTTCGTGCCTCCATCCTTAGGACAGAGGAGAGCACAGATGTTCATCAATCGCCTTCCGGTGTGGCACGCCAGTGGCACGCGCGCACCTTCCCTCCGAGAGCGGAGGCGTGCACGACCCGGAATTTGGTCACCCACACTCTTCGACGCCGTGCCACTTCGTGCCACTAGCGTCCCTGATGGGGGAGGGAAAGGCCTGGTCAGAGCGGGTATAGGGCCATCGTGTAGGACGAGTGGCACGAAGTGGCATGCCGATCCGCTCCAGTCCGGTCGAGGCGACTGGAGGACCCGATGAGCCCAACGACGAAGACAGAGAAGAGGACCTCACCGAGGGAGTCCTGGGGGAGTCTCCGCAGACTGCCTTCGGGTCGATGGCAAGCGCGCTACCCTGGCGCCGATGGTGAGATACATACTGCCCGGACGGACGACGACCGAGCCCTGACGTTCGAGACGAAGACCGACGCCCGGACGTGGCTGTCAGGAGTGCATAGGAAGATCGCTCTGGGCACGTGGGAGTCACCGCAGGCGATGGCTGCTCGCTTGCGGGCCGAAGCCGAGGCAGAAGCTGCGCGCACCATCGGCTTCACGGAATACGCCGAACGGTGGGTCGAGATGATCCGCACTCAGCCCAGCCGCAGCGGCAAGATGCGTTCGGCCGGAACGATCCGCTCCTACAAGGGCAAGGTCCACGGTTACCTCATCCCGGAGTTCGGCGACACTCCTGTGCGGGCTATCGACAAGAATCGGATCCGCGAGATGACCGACAAGTTGGATAAGATCCCGTCTCCGCTCAATCCCAAGTCGAAGTTCAACGGGGTCACCCGTCCCGTGCAAACCGTGCTGATGATGATTCTGCGGCAAGCGGCCAGAGACGGATACATCGTCAAAGAACAGCCCAGCGGCTCGTGTGCCGGCGAGCGCAGAACCGTTTCCCGCGCCACACCCTGGCAGCCGCAGCGCCGACACCACCCATCGGGTGTAACCACCCTGCAGGCCAGCACCGCCCGATCAGGTTTCAATCGTTGCCCGATAGCTTCGAGTCCGAGCTCGTCCAAGCCGGTGAAGGCAGTCAAGTCAGGGCAGGAGAAGGTAGCGTTGGCCACGTCGAGGTCTTTCGAATGGGATGGTGTAGGAACCTCCATTCTCGGAAGACCTCGACCCTACCCCCGGACCGACTCGCCCACGCTCCCTACACCCTCAACTGCGAAGAGCCGGTAATGGCATCGTCGACCTTATGCTGCCGCCTCTCCGATGTACTGTCTACCTGACCTGAGCAGCGGCGCAACCGGCTTGTTGTCACACCCTCGAGGCAGCCTCCGAGCTGCCTGCAATTGTGCTCCAGAGCCCCCGATCGCGCTGCTACAGAATCATCACGAGCATCAAATCTCCACCACCGCGATGTCGATCAGCTGGCTCGCGCACGCGGAAAGTCTCCTCTGGCTCGTTGCATGAGTGTGGGCTGTGTCAAGGATTGTGGACAGGTCCTTGGTGATTTCTGGTGTGTCAGGCCGTCCAGGGTAGGTCCTCGGCGGCGTCGGCCTGGGCGTCTGCCCACGCTCGGGCCGGGGTACGATATCCGAGGCTGGAGTGTGGTCTACGACGGTTGTAAAACACCTCGATGTACTCGGCCACGGCGAACCGCGCCTTGGCCCGCGTGTGGAACACCTGCTGGTGGTACATCTCGTTCTTCAAGGTCGCGAAGAACGTCTCGGCGGCGGCGTTGTCCCAGCACACCCCGGTTCGACCCATCGACTGCACGAACCCGTTCCGGGTGCAGTAGGTGACGAACTCGTCGGAGGTGTACTGGGACCCGTGATCGCTGTGGAACACCGCCCCGGGTGTTGCTTGCCCCTGGGTTCGGGCCATCTCCAGGGCGTCGACGACCAGGCTGGCGCGCATGTGGTCGGCGGTCTGCCACCCGATTACCTTGCGGGTGGCCAGGTCGATCACCGTGGCCAGGTATAACCACCCTTGCCCGGTGCGTAGGTAGGTGATGTCGCCGCCCAGCGCCTCGCCCGGGCGGTAGCTTTCGGGAGCGAAGTCGCGGCCGAGCTTGTCGGCGAAGACCTGGGCTTTTTCGTCGGGGACGGTGGTGCGCTTGTGAGCCTTGCGCTGGATGGCCGCGAGCCCAAGTCGCGCATCAGATCTGCCACCAGCCCGACCGAGGCAGGGTGCCCCTCGTCGTTCAGGATCGCGGCGATGCGCCGGCACCCGGCCGTGCCTCGTTGCTTTTCGAAGATTCGCTGAATCTCGCCCTTGAGGGCCTCTCGGCGGGCCTGGGTGGCCGTGACCTGCCCGGCGCGGGCGCGCCAGGCGTAAAACGACGAGCGGGCCACACCGAGCCGGGCGCACGTCCACTCGATCGGAAAGCTCGCCTTCTCCGCCTCGATCAGGGCTGACTTCTCACTCAGCCCTGCTCCCGGGCGAAGAAGGCCGCGGCTTTTTTTAGGAACTCATTTTCCATCTTCAGCCGACGGTTCTGCTCCTCCAGTTCCGCCAACCGGCCATGGTCCGCCGGGCTCATCTCGGGGATTGGCTCCGGGTTGGCCTGACGATGCTTCTGCACCCAGTTGCCCAAGGTCCCGGGGTTGATCGCCAGCTCCTCGGCGACCTCGGCGATCGAGCGGTCACTCTGCAGGACCAGCTGCACTGCTTCGGCCTTGAACTGCGGACTGAACCTCCACCTCGAACTCACTGTCATGTTCTCGATCCTCTCTCATTAGGAGGCCTGTCTAAGAACCTTGGTACACCCCAGTCCCCTCTTATCGCTACTTTGGGGCTACGCTCATATCTCGCAGGACTAAGCCCGCTTCCAGCGCCTCCGCAATGCCTTCGACTTTGAGCCGGACGGTCTCCTTACCGTTCTCGCGATCGTAGGCCACGAAGTGCGCCATCTGCGCTTCGATATCAACGGTGAGCACCCCGAGAGTCGTGTCAGTGAATTCGACGGCCCGGACCGGGTTTTCAGAATCATAGCCATCAGCTTCGAGCGTGAAGAGCTCCGTGGTGGTGCCGTCGGAGGTGTCCGTCGACATTACTCGCCCATCGATGGCCACCCAATCGAAGCGGTCTCCGCGCAAAGACGCACGGTCGTACCCATCGATCTCGAACCCAAGGTCGTTGACAAGGAGTGGTTCTGTGCCGTCGGGGAGAGTAAGAGCGTGTTGCTCAAAGTCGCCACTATCTATGTCCCAGACTCGCAGGGCAAGCGATCGCGTGTCCCCGTCTGGAACGAGGCTGGCCAAGTGGTACAAGCGCCCATTGGCACAGGGGGCATCCGAGGAGAACTGGGAGCCTTCGTCGATGGCCTGGATGCTGATGACCTGCTCTTTATTGCCTGCTTCGGCCCCGAGTTGTGCAAGCATCTGTGACTGCAGCTCGTACTCGCCCATGAGTGTGTAACCCGCAGCCTCGGCTTGTCGCGCGTATGGCCCCGAGGGTTCCGCGGTGCCGACGATGCCACCGTCGCACATACCGGTGACAGAGTAGTTGCCTTCAATCTCGTTCATCTGCGCCTTGCCGGACGCCGTCGTCACCAGCTGCTCAACATACCCTTCCTCGGTGAATCCGTCGTTATAGAGTCCGACAGATCCGCCGTCGCCAGTTGAGAAGATCGCCTGCTGGTAGTTCGTTTTCGGGCTCTTCGTTTTCGTGAGGGTGTCAGCCAAGTGATAGTCGTTCTCAGTGTCGGCGAACACGATTCCTGTCTCGTCCCAATCCAATTGCCCATTGTCCATTCCGGAGGTCCTCAGCGCAGAGACGTTGCCTTTGGGGTCGATGAGGCCGACGAAACCGTCGCCGGCCTTCCCAGTGAAGCCGGCAGACTGGCGGCTGAGATAGAACGCAGCGACCGAATTCCCCAGAGAGACTTCCGTATTTGCGACTTGGTTGTCTGCTAGTCCGGAAGGGGTTGGCGGAGTGCATCCGCTGAATCCTAAGCCGAGGGCAGCTACGGAGGCGATGAGAGCACGTCGTTTGATCATAATGGGAACTCGTTTCAACGAGGCGTGGGGGGGGGGGNGTGTACTTGGAGTTCTTGATGTTGTAAGGATAGACGCCCGGCCCGCCATTGCTGTCGAGGTCGATCCGTCCTCCGACCTTGTAGGCCGCCCACACCAGCTGCGAGCAGTTCATCTTGGAGCCGTTGACTTTCTTGTTCGCCGCGAAGTTGGTGTTGTATGGCTTGCCCCGAAGCTTGCTGTATGCGTGGTTGGCCGAAGCCTTGCGCTTGGCAGTGCTGACGCCCACCGACTGCTTGACGGCTCCCTTGCCGACCGAGAGCTTTGAGGCAGCGTATGAACGGCTCTTCAGGGTCTTGCCGCCGGCCTTCTTGCCAGGCGCCTCCACGATCGTGCCCGTCGTGTAGTAGATGCCGGTGTGCCCGTGCTTGATGAAGAGAGTGCTGGCCGGCGAGACGAAGACATCTCCCTTGGCCTTCGCGGCGCCAAGAGTTCTCGTGGCGTACGTAGAGACCCCTCCGCTTGCCCCTTCCGCCGCAGCCTGCGCCGACTCTTCGCTCTCTCTCAGAGACTCCTGCAGAGCCTGCTCAAGAGTGATCCCCTGCTCTGTCGCATACGCAGAGAGCCCGTCCAGAAGCTCCTGATCCGACGCTCCCGGGTTCAGGGTCTCAAGCCTTTCGAGAGTCTGTGACGATTTTGGAGACAGATCCGCTGACGCGGGAGATTCTGCTGCCACGGCGGGGACTCCTCCTCCGATGGCCAAGGCCCCAGCCAGCAGGAAACCTGCCAGGTAGTGTTTTTGCGAGGCATCGCTGCTCCTTCTGTGATGTGTGTATCACCGGGACGTCCGGTGAACAGAGCGTATGAGCGCTCCCATGCCACTCACATCCCTCGTTCGAGGTACGCAACGCGGGTAGACCGTCACCTGTATCGAACTGTTATTTATCCCGAACCCGCTGCCACTGCTCGCGAAGGTAGCGTAAGGCGCAAGCCGCAAACGCCGACTGTGAAAGGGGAGCGCAGCTTGACGGTGACCCAACCTACGGGGGCCTGGGCCGAGACATCGTCTCTGAAGAGACTCGCACGCTACCTACGCGGACCCCGCTATATCGATCCTCCCTTTCGGGTCCTCCTGCTCATCATTGCCGTCGCAGGGTTGACACCCGACTCGTTTGAAACGAACGACCCCTCCTATCTGGCCCTTCAGATTCTCGCAGCCGTTCTGATCGTCGGCGTGTGCTTCATCCCTGCCACGGCCGGTTTCCTCGGCTTCGGTATCTTTGCGGTCTTCGCCATAGTCTTCCCGGACCTCGTCAACCCATTCCAAACTGTGGGCGAGGCCGCTGTGGCGTTCGTGCTCAGCCAACTCCGGATCCGCCTGTTCCTACTGTTCACTCTTCTTCTCTTCGGCATCGCGCTGATACCTGCATCGCTGGGGCTCTGGAGCGGAAAAGACGAGTCCATCATCACGCTCGCCTTTGGATGGCTGATCGCGGTCGTTCTCGGTCTCGTCGCCGCTGGCTTCGAGGGACGCATTCAGAAAGAGATCGCACGCCGGGAAGAACTCGCACGGACTCACCAGCGCAAACTCGAGAGAATGCGCCTTGATATGGCGCTGGACACACACGACACCGTTTCCCATGGCCTTGCTGCCGAAGCAGCCATCGTACGCACCCTCGTAATTGACGCCAGGATCGAGGGCCGTTCCGATTCCAAGCTCACCGAGCTCGCCCTGGTGAATGCTCACACGCAACAGCAACTGCGCGTACTGCTCGCTCGACTCACGGACGACCCCGATGGTCACTCCGCCACCGGTCCCTTCGAGGACGAAATGCTGCGTGCCACCGAGATAATCCGTTCTGCCACAGAAGCCGGCGGGTTCGACATCACCATCGATATCGGCCAACTTCCCGAAGACGTGCCTGGTGAGGTGCTGGAGACCTCCCTGTTCACGCTCAAAGAACTGGCAACAAACATCGTCAAGCATTCTTCCGAGACCACCAAGTGCGCGATCACCATCGACAGCCATCACGACTCTCCAGACGTATGGGTCGTGTTCGAAGCCGTCAACCCAAGCCCTGCACCGCCAGATCGGGCCCCCAGGTCATTGTCGGCGCGCATTGAGCGCGTAGGAGGCTCACTTAGCATCCTCCACGATAGAGGACTCGTGAACGTTCGGACTTCCATCCCGATCAGAGAGCAGGATCCTATGTAGCTACCTCAAACGAGGGATGCCGGGGGAGGTCAGGGTGTCGTGCTCTTAGAGCATGAAACTCCTTGTCTCCATTGCCATAGCGTCCGCCGCCCCAGTCCCACTTGCGAACGTCGCCTCCGGTCCGCTGCCCGAACCCGTTGTTGCGGTTGCCACCGCCGACGAGCCGAGTGTTGGGACGATGGGAAATCCCTACCGATGCGCGCTATGGCGTATCACCGACAGGAAGAAGTACCAGGAACTATGCCGATGATCCATTCACCGCGAAACACCGAACCACCGAATGCGCCCACAGCTTCGCGCTTGTCAGTACTGATCGTCGATGACGACCGCTGGACCACAAAGGCATTGTCTTATGCTCTCGTCACCGAACCAGATATAGACGTGCTTCCAGCTGTGCACACCGGTAAGGATGCAGTTGACAGCTATCAAATCCACCGGCCCGATGTGGTCCTGATGGACATCAACATGCCAGACGGAATGAGTGGTATCGAGGCCACAGGAAGAATCCGCCAGATCGATCCCGAAGCCAGGGTAGTCATTCTGAGCACGGTCTCGCCGGGGCCAGGGTTGGCACGGGCGCTGGAAGCTGGCGCCATGGCAGCCATCAACAAGTCCTGCTCCGAGTCGACCCTGCGCGACACCGTACGCGGTGCTGCACGCGGGGATGACCCCAGTATGCTGAAGTTCCTGGCCCGAGACATCGTGATTGCCGGTGATTCTTTGCCAGATGCTCCACCGGTGAGTCCTGATATCACTGAACGCGAACTCGAAGTGCTCACTCTGATCTGCCGCGGTTGCCGCTACGAAGACATTGCCGAAGCCCAAGGGGTAACTCTCTGGACGGCGAAGACCCAAGCCAAGAGACTGAGAGAGAAGCTCCAAGCGGAGAACCTGGCCCAGTTAATCGTCCGGGCCCTTCAGTTCCGCTACTTCTCTGCCTAGCGCGTGTCCTGTAAGTGTTATCTCAGGCGGAGGATGACGTTGGCGAGGATGATCTCGCTGGTGTAGTAGGCAGCATGCTTGGCCTACCCAGTCGTCGCTGACCCCTACATGGGCAAGGCGCTCATCAGCAAGGTCACCAAGACAACCGAGAAGAAGAAGCCCCGATCCGGCGTCAAGAAGACGACCTGGGGCAACACCGTGGCCATCGGTTACGGACTCGGACCAACCAAAGACCCGGCGCTCGGCGCCTACATCATGCGAAAGCAGGGGTGGGCCGAAGCGGTAAAGAAGGGCACAAGCACCGCCAAGACCATCAAGCAACAGTACGATTGTCACACTGTCTACGCGGCCGGCAAGAATCCCTGGAACCTGGAAGCTCACCGACCGACGCGGAACAACTGGCTCGTCAGTCGCAAACTGTGCAACTGGTGACCACACGGAAGGTGCGCGCATTGAACAGCACACAACGCAAGGCAGGCGGGAAGGCAAGCGCCGCTCTTGCCGTCGCGGGAATCGTCGTCCTGCTGATTTGGGCAGTGTCGCTCTACAGCCACGGCATATGGGTCGACGACCACGGCGCCGTTGGAGACGGTCGCCCAATTGACTACGTGCTCTTCGCCAGCGGCATCGCTCTGCTCGTCGCGGCTCTTCTCATCGTGATCATGTGACGGAGAAGTCGACACCAGTCGTGATTACAGGGCCAATTGTGGGAGCAGCCAACTTGTCGGCTGCTCCCATAGTACTGGTCTGGTGACTGGAATCGGGGCTTTCAAGAGGCAAGGCATCTACCCCACGAAACCCACCACTGCTCGCGTCGCAGGCCTGGACGATCGGAAGATCGAATCTAGGGAGTGCAGCCTCGCCGCCTGGCTGGCCACGGCAGTTGTATTATCCTCCGCGTGCCGTGGAATTACCACTGCGCTATAGCACCGTACGAGAATAATGTCAACGAAACCCGTCTGCAACAGCCATGAGGAGTCATGACCGAACACAAACCACAGGAACTCGTTGGTAGACGCACCCGCACTGCCATCCGAGAGCTCACGAGTGACACCGTTCTCCGAAGAATTACCGAGATGTGGGAGTCCGAGGGCTTCTCTCCGCCTCCCGAGATCGAGCCAGTTGGTGGCCAGCGAGTCACACTGTTCGAGGCCTACATTCGCCAAGTCGACTGGACCTCTCGATCTCAAGCTGAGAGGGCGTTGCGGGTGTTCCAGGATACACTCACCGATGTCTTCGCCTTCTGGGCCGGCGACGACCAGTACCGAGAGCGGGCGACCATGAACGTACTCCGCGCGGTCGCTCGAGATGGTCTTGAGATCGACGACGAGTGGCTCATCCGAATCCCACATCGTGCCGAACTCAACCCTTCGTCACTGGCGAGCCTCAAGGACCCCAGCGCCATACTGCAAGGGCTCGAGCGCCTGTCCGCAGCTCTCCCCGCCGACCCTGAACTCGCCATCGGTGGAGCCAAAGAACTCATGGAGAGCACCGCGAAAATCGCCCTCATCGAGACCGGTCGGACCGAAGCATCTCTCCCCAAAGCCGATTTCATCAAACTGGTCAACGAGGCATCCGATGCTCTCGGTCTCCTCCCCGAAAAGGGTAAAGACCTTCCAGACTCACGCCAGGCCATCCGCCAAATCCTCAATGGCGCCCGGCAAATAGCCACGGGGCTTGCTGAGTTCCGTAACAGCTTCGGCACTGGTCACGGTCCTGCCCGGCGACGAGCCGGCCTCTCAGATCGCCATGCCAGGCTCGCCGTCAATGCGGCGACCCTGTGGTGCGAAATCATCTTGGACACCTTGGCTGATCGTCAGGCGCCATGGCGCAACACCGTGCCGTCAGGGTCCTCACACTAAGGTTCCTACTTCAACGGTAGGAGCAAGCCCGTGAGAGTAGCGTGGTCAAGCCAATTTGGGTCTCGGTATCCTCTCGGTTATGGAAGTCCACCAACGGCTATCCCTTGCCATTGCAGCCAGCGACCTGCGCTATGTCGCGGGGAGTACCCTTAGCGCCGGAGGCCATCCGCGGACGTGGCCATTCGCTCAATGGGGCGCCATGGTCGCCTACGAGACGACGAAGATGCTCCGGGAGACTCCCGGCCATCATTTGGACCTCGAGTGGGAATACACCATCGCCAAGGCAGCACGCCATAGCGGCAAGTTCTTTGACGGAAGAACGAAACAGTTGGACCAGGTGGTCAGGAACTTCCGACGCCTTATCCGGGCAGCTCACACCGCCTTCTATCCTGAGAACCGTCCCGGACCAGAATACGACTACCTGCGAGATGATCTCTCCGTGGTCACCGACGGCAACGAGGTCCTTCTGACAAATGTCACCGGCCTCTTCATGGTCGGCATGCCCCCAGAGCGCGGGCTTGACATGGACAGCTGGGGGCCACACATTCGTGCCCTCACCACCGGCATTGGCCAGGCCGCAACCGCACTCATAGGCGAGAGCGCCGAGCACATGCGTCAGCACGGCAACGATTCAGAAGAACCGTTGACATGGTCGGACGGGAAGATCGCCGAGGTCCTGCCCGCCATCTTTGGTGGTGAACTGGAAACCGATCTCGCGCTAGCACTTCTCAGCATCCACTCCAGCGTGCAAGCAGCACGCCGATGGGCATGGGCTCGATGCTGCGGCTCCTGCACGGTCGCGGCGCTAAACCTGGATCCACCGATCGGGTGAGCTTCTGACGGCGCGTTAGAAGCCGAGATGTCCTTCTGGTCAGGGAAAATAGTTATCGACGAAGACACTATTGAACTGATCGGAAGGACATCTCGTAGATGCAACTCTCTCATAGTTCGGCGGCGACGTCAGTGACTTTCGATGATCCGAATCTTGTGTCAGCAGCCGGTCTCGTCCCGGCCGTGCAGCTGGCTGCCGATGTCGGGTTGCGTGAACTGGCCGACAAGCAGCTGACGGTGCCCACCGACAAGGGCGCCAACGCCGGGTTGAAGGTCGCCTCCCTGGTGGCCGGGATGGTCGCCGGTGCCGACTCGATCGATGACATGGCCCTGCTCAGGCACGGCGGTACGGGCAAGGTCTTCACCGGCCGGTACGCCCCGTCGACGCTGGGCTCGTTCCTCCGGTCGTTCACCTTCGGCCACGTCCGCCAGCTCGACGCGGTCACCTCCCGGGTCCTGATCGGGCTGAGCTGTAAGGCTCCGCTGCTGGTCAGGGATCCCGGCGAGTACGTGTGCGTTGATGTCGATGACACGATCGTCGAGGTTCACGGCCACCAGAAGCAGGGCTGCGGCTATGGGTACACGCGGGTGCGCGGGCTCAACGTGCTGCTGGCCACCGCCACCACCAGCGGCTGCGCACCGGTGATCGTCGCCCAAAGGCTGCGGAAGGGCTCGGTCGGCTCCCCGCGCGGGGCCGGGCGGCTGATCAGCGAGGCGCTGGCCACCACCGGCCGCCTGGCCGGGATGGGCGGGGCGCGGAAGCTGGTGCGGGCCGATTCAGCATATTACGGGCATGCCGCCATCAACGCGGCCATCATCGGCGGGGCCGATGTCTCGGTCACCGTCCGGATGGACCCGGCCGTGAAGAAGGCCATCACAACCATCGACGCGGACCTGAGTTCCACAATTTTAGTGTCCCGTGTGCCGGCCTGGTAGGAGTGCTTCTGCGATCTTTCTTGGTTCTCCGGTGATTTCTGGGGTGAAGGTGATGTCGTGTCCGTTGATGTTGCCGGTGAATTCGCGTAGGGATCGCAGGCTGGTGATGATCTTCTTCAGTGACTGGCCGGTGGCGTGCTGCATGTAACGGGCGACTGCCAGGGCTGTGAACACGACTGTCAGGTGGGCTTCGATGGCGTCTTTGGTGCGGTGGAAGATCGGCCGGGCCCGCAGATCGGTCTTTGACATCCGGAAGGACTGCTCGACGTGCCACAGGTCGTGGTAGCTGGCAATGACCTCGCTTGCAGGCATGATGGCGGCCTCGATGTTGGTGACGTAGCCTTTCCAGCCGGTGAGCTTCATCGCCTGCTCATAGGCTTTCTCGTCGAAGGCTTTCTCCTCGTCAGCGACTTTGACGAACCGGGCCTTCTTCGCTGGCTTTTCCCCATCGATGATCGCGATCGCGCGGTTGCGTTGGAGGTTCAGGGTCCGGGCATCTCGCAGGGCTCGTTTGCGCCGGTACTGCCAGATCGCCCGCCACTGATCCGGATGC
>NZ_JBHMAU010000035.1:0-14655 GCF_042429315.1 Brevibacterium otitidis
CACGAACTGGAAACAAGCCCTGGCCCAGCTCGCTGTGGCCTTCCCCGACCGCATGGAACCCTACCTGTGAAAACCGCCCCATACACACTCAAGTTGACAAGCCCTGTGCGAACTTCCATCATCGGAAGACCTCGACGTCTATCCGGGCAGCGCCACGCCGTGTCCTGGAATCACTGATCCACACCCTCAATTACGAAGAGCCACTTTAACCCCCGCTGATCTCAAGGACCTCGACAATGCCTAATTCTACGTGCCCTTGCGCTGTTGCTCTGGATCGCTGTGCCAGGTGTGACGTCCTGCTCGGATTGCCTGACTTCCACCTCATCCACGCCGAGGTCACCGACACCGCCGTCGTCCTCGACATCGAGGCCTGCGACCCGCTGACCGGCTGCCCCGGATGCGGCGTCATCCCGACCGGCCACGGACGCGTCACTGTGACCCTGGTCGACGCCCCATCCGCTGNACTCAGGTCAGCAGCGCGCGGTCGTCAAGCTGTGCGCCCTTGACCTTGGCGAATTCGCCGAGCAGGTCCTTGACCGTCAGCTTCTCCTTGGTGGCGGCGTCGGCTTCGTAGATGATGTCGCCTTCGTGCATCATGATGATCCGGTTGCCCAGGGCGAGCGCCTGCTCCATGTTGTGGGTGACCATGAGGGTGGTGAGGTTGCCCTGAGTGACGATCCGCTCGGTCAGCTTGGTCACCAGCTCCGCCCGCGAGGGGTCGAGGGCGGCGGTGTGCTCATCGAGCAGCAGGATGCGCGGCTCGGTGAAGCCGGCCATGAGCAGCGACAGCGCCTGCCGCTGACCACCTGAGAGCAGCCCGACTTTCGCCTTCAGCCGCTTCTCGAGTCCGAGGTCGAGGCTGGTGAGCTCTTCTGCGAAGGCCTCCCTGCGGGCTTTCGTCAGGCCCCGCCCCAGCCCGCGCCGGCGTCCCCGGTTGAGGGCCAGTGAGAGGTTCTGCTCGATGGTGAGGTCGGGCGCGGTGCCGGCCATCGGGTCCTGGAACACCCGGCCGACGTAGCGGGCGCGGGAGTACTCCTTCATCCGGTTGACCTTGACGTTGTCGATGGTGATGGTCCCGGCATCGACCGGCAGCCGCCCGGAGATCGTGTTGAGCAGCGTCGACTTGCCTGCACCGTTGGAGCCGATGACGGTGACGAAGTCGCCTTCGTCCAAGTGCAGGGACAGGCCCTGCAGGGCCCGGCGCTCGTTGACCGTGCCGGGGAAGAAGGTCTTGGAGATGTTCTCGATGCTCAGCATGCTCAGCTCCCCTCTGCCGTGGTGGCGGGTGTTGCGACCGGTGCCGGCTGTGTGTCCGGCGCCAACTGGCCCGGCGCGCGGTTGCCGCGCCCGCGCAGGGATGGGATCTTCTTGAGCAGACCCCAGCGCGGCAGCAGCAGGGCTGCGACGACGAGGATCGCGGTGACGGCCTTCATGTCGTTGGGGTTGAGGCCGTAGCGCATCGCATAGAAGATGATGAGCCGGTAGATGACCGAGCCGAGGATCGCCGCGAAGCTGGCGATGACGATCGTGCGTGAGCCCAGCAGCGCCTGGCCGACGATGACCGAGGCGAGTCCGACGAGGATGAGGCCGACACCCATCGCGATGTCGGCGAAGCCCTGGTACTGGGCGATGATCGCACCGCAGGCGGCGACGAGCCCGTTGGACAGGGCAAGGGTGAGGATCGTCGTGTTGTCGGTGTTGACGCCGAGGGAGCGGATCATCTCCTTGTTGTTGCCGGTCGCCTGGATCGCCAGGCCGAGGTTCGTGGTGAGGAACCAGTCGACGACGAACTTGAGCACCAGCACGGCGAGCAGGAAGGCCGCCACCGACATCCAGGTGCCCATGATCCGCTCCTCTTTGAGCGGCGTCATGATCGTCGTCTCTCTCAAAAGCGGCAGGTTCGCCTTGCCCATGATCCTGAGGTTGACCGACCACAGGGCGATCATCGTGAGGATGCCGGCGAGCAGCCCGTCGATTCCGCCCTTGGTGTGCAGCAGCCCGGTGATGATGCCGGCGAGCACGCCGGCCCCGCCGGCGGCGACGGTGGCGACGATCGGGTTGACCCCGGCGATGATGAGAGCCGCTGCGGTGGCCGCTCCGGTGGTGAAGCTGCCGTCGACGGTGAGGTCAGGGAAGTTGAGGACTTTGAACGTCAGGTACACCCCGAGCGCCATGACGCCGTAGATGATGCCGAGTTCGAGTGCGCCGATCATAGTGTGGTGAGATTCTCCGAGTCGTGAGGCGGACTGCAGCGAACGGGAGTGTCCGAAGGGGAAGCACCGTTCGCCGCAGCCCGCACTGTCAGCCTACGCGCCTGTCAGCGCATGGGCACGGTCATTCGACGACGGTGTCAGCCGAGTCGATGAATTCCTGGTCCATCTCAACGCCCATCCGCTTGGCAGCTTCGGGGTTGATGACCAGCTGGTACTCCGACTGCTGCTCGACAGCCATGTTCGCCGGATCCTCGCCGTCCTGGAGGATCTTGAGCGCCATGTCAGCGGTCTGCTTGCCGAGGGCCTCGTAGTCGATGCCGTAGGTCGCTGCCGCGCCCTCTTCGACCTGGCCGGCCTCGGAGCCGATGAGCAGTGCCTCGTTCTTCTCTGCGGCCTGGACCATCGTCGAGATCGCGGAGACGACGGTGTTGTCGGTGGGCACATAGTAGGCGTCGACGTCGCCGAGGGAGTCGGCGGCCTGCGAGACCTCACCGGAGTTCGAGACGGTGGCTTCCTTGATCTCGATGCCTTGCTCCTCTGCGGCTTCCTTGGCCATCTGGACCTGGACTTCGGAGTTGACCTCACCGGAGCTGTAGACGATGCCGACGGACGTGGCGTCGGGGTTGATCTTCTTGACCAGCTCGAGCTGCTCGGCGACCGGGTTGAGGTCGGTGGTGCCGGTGACGTTGCCGCCGGGCTTCTCCAGGCTGTCGACGAGCTGCGCCTCGACCGGATCGGTGACCGCGGTGAAGACGATGGGCTTATCCGAGATCGCCTGGGCTGCGGCCTGGGCGGTCGGGGTGGCGATCGCCAGCACGAGGTCGAGGTCCTGGGAGGCGAAGTTCTGGGCGATCGAGGTCGCGTTGGACTGGTCGCCCTGGGCGTTCTGCTCGTCGTACTCGACGTCGACGCCGGCGTCCTCCATACCCTTCTTGAAGCCCTCTGCTGCGGCGTCGAGCGCTGGGTGCTGGACGATCTGGGTGATGCCGACCTTGTAGGACTCGCCGTCCCCGCCGCCGTCACCTCCGTCGCCGCCGCTGCCGCCACAGGCCGCCAGAACCAGTGCCGCCGATGCTGCCGTGAAGCCAACGGCCATGCGCTTGATCCGCATGTCTTCCTCCTCTGCGAGAGGGCCGCGCACCCCTCTGTGCGCGGCCGCTCAACGAGCTCAACTTAACCCAAGCTGAGCATGACCTGTTAACTATCTCACACAGACTTCGGACATTTTCAGACAGGTGGCCCCCACGGCCGATTCGTTACGGACACTTGACTGAAACGGCCCACTCTCGGCGGACAGCAGGCGTGTGCGTCGTCATATGACGAACCGCGCATGGATCACCGGCCGGCTGTGCTCAACTGAGCTCGACATCACTTCGATCACCAGCCGAGGAGGACCTTCCGATGACCACGATCCGCACCAGCCATGCCGGTTCCCTGCCGCGCACCGAGGCGCTCATCGCCGCCAATCGCACCCGCCGGGAGGGCGCCGCGCCCGAGGCGTTCGAGACGCTGCTGCACGAGAGCGTCGTCGACGTCGTCGCCCGGCAGCGCGCCCTCGGCATCTCCGAACCGAATGACGGCGAGTACGGTCATGCGATGGCCGCCGATGTCGACTATGGGGCCTGGTGGCACTATTCCTTCGCCCGCACAGGCGGGCTGTCGCTGTCCGGCCTCGGGCTGTGGGAGCAGCCGGCGGTGCGCTCAGCGCCGGGCGAGGTGCGGCTCACGAGTTTCGGGGATCGCCGCGACCGACAGCTGTTCCCCGGTGTCTACTCCGATGCGGCCGGCGGTGCCGACACCGGTGAGCAGCCGGACTTCCCGACGGTCACCGGTCCGATCAGCTATATCGGCCAGGAGCAGGTCGCCCGCGATATCCGCAATGTCACGGTGGGTCTGGAGCAGGCCGGATATGACGTCTCCCGCGGGTTCCTCAACTCCCTGTCGCCGGGTTCGGCGGCGCGGATCGCCAATGAGCACTATGCGACGGAAGAGGAGCTCATCTGGGCCTTCGCCGATGTGCTGCGCGAGGAGTACCTGGCGATCACCGAGGCCGGCCTCATCGTGCAGATCGATGATCCCTCGATCGCGGAGAACTTCGATCAGATCAATCCCGAGCCCAGCTATGCGGACTATCGGGCCTTCACACAGATCCGGGTCGAGGCGCTCAACTATGCGCTGCGCGGCATCGACCCGCAGCAGGTGCGCTTCCACACCTGTTGGGGCTCCTGGCACGGCCCGCATGTCACCGATCTGCCGTTTGCGCAGATCGTCGACCTCGTGCTGTCGATCAATGCCGCCGGCATCACCTTTGAGGCCGCGAACGTCCGCCATGAGCACGAATGGCGGATCTGGGAGGAAACGCGGCTGCCGGAGGGCAAGCACATCATCCCCGGCATCGTCTCCCACGCGACGAATGTCGTTGAGCACCCGGAGCTCGTCGCCGACCGCATCGAGCGCTTCGCCCGCCTCGTCGGCCCGGAGAACGTCATCGCCTCGACCGACTGCGGTCTGGGCGGTCGCATCCATCCGGAGATCGCCCTCGCCAAGCTCGAGGCGCTCGTTCAGGGGGCGGAGATCGCCAGCCGGCGCCTCGGCTGAGGCCCCGACGTCCTCTATTCTTCGCTGGTGCGGGCGAGCAGCTCGGTCAGGAGTGCTTCGGCGATGGCGGCCGGCAGTGCTTCGATGAGCGCCATGAGGGGAGCCATCTTCCCAGGCACTCCCCCGCCCACACCGGCGAGCTTGAGCAGCACTCCGCATGTGCGCGGGCTCGGCGCTCGGCCACCGGGATACAGTGCGCCGGCCACACGCCCGAGCACAGCGGCATCGTGCGGGCGTCTGCCGCGCACTGTGTCGGCAGCCTGCTCCAGCGCCGCCAGCAGCTCCGGGAGCACCGACTCCGTCACCGGGGTGATCGTCAGGTGCACGCTGCGCGGCAGCCGCGTGCCGTCGGCCTGCACCGAGCCGGGCTGGTGCTGCAGATGGAAACCGGCTGCCGCGACGGCATCGGCCCAGCGGTGCGGGTCGACGCGCCGGTAGGCGGGGACGCTGTCATCGGCGATGAGCGCGAGCGCCGGTCCGGTCGGCTCGCCCCAGAGGCGCAGCCCCTCGATCCGCTCGGCCGCTGCGGCGAGCGCGTAGGCCGAGCGCCGGCATGAGGCCACCGCCTGCGCGTAGCCGCTTGCGCCGAGGTATTCGACGACCGCCCATGCCGCAGCCAAGGGCGAGGCCGATTTCGATCCCAGCAGAGTCGGGTTGACCACCGGATACGCCGGCCAGGAGGTGGTGGCGAAGAACTGCCTGCGGTGCCGGGCCCGACCGCGGTGCAGCAGCACCGACACGCCTTTGGGCGCGTAGCCGAACTTGTGGAAGTCCGCGGACATGCTTGTGACCCCCGGCACTGCGAAGTCCCATGCGGGCGCGCCGTCCCACCATGGCAGCGCCAGGCCGCCGAAGCACGCATCGACGTGCAGTGAGATCCCGCGTGCCCGGGTGTGCGGGGCGACCTGGGCGATCGGGTCGATGGCGCCGGTCGGATAGGCGGGGGCGGAGAGGACGACGAGCGCCACATCCGTTCCGAGATGCGCGAGGACGTCTTCGGCTCGGGCGCTGCCGTCGGCCTGCACCGGCACGGGGTCCCATGCGAGGTCGAACAGCCGTGCGGCTTTCTGGAACGCCGCATGCACGGTCGACAGGGTCACGAGCCGCGGCCGCGCACGCGAGCGCGGATTCGCCTCCCGCCACAGGTCGCGCGCGGTCTTCACCGCCAGCAGGCATGATTCCGTCCCGCCGCTCGTCACGGTGCCGAACACGTGTCGGGGTCTGCCGTGCATGATGCGGGTGGCGAAGCGCACGAGCTCGCCCTCCATCGCCGCGATGGACGGGAAGGTGGTCGGGTCGAGCCCGTTGAGCGGTCGTGCCGCCTCCATCGCTTGGGCTGCGAGCGCATCGAGCTGCGCATTGCCCGGGTCGTAGACATAGGACAGCACGCGGCCGCCGTGGGTGGGCGCATCCGCCTGCCGCATCCGCTGCAGCCGGGCGAGGATCTCCTGCGCACGCGCGTCGAGGCTGCTGTGCTCAGTCATCTTCGACCTCGGCTTGGGTGAGGCGGTAGCGCGAGAGCGTCACGAGGCTCAGCACCATGAGCAGCGCCGGGATGACGGAGAAGGAGCAGGCGATCCCGGTGAGCGCCGCGGGCGGCTGCATCGCGGTCGCCTCTGCGGTGGAGGACACGTATCCGGCTGCCGCGAGCACGAGCGTCAGCAGGGTCGAGCCGAGCGCCATGCCGGCGGTCTCCCCTGCCGTCCAGACACCGCCGAAGGCACCCGCACGGTCGCCGCGGGTGCGCGCATCGACGGTGATGACGTCCGGCAGCATCGCCATCGGCAGGGTCTGCATGCCGGCATAGGCTGCACCGGCGAGCACGATCGGCCCGATGATCCAGTAGCCGGGCAGCCAGATGAGCGGAATGGAGGAGACATTGGCTGTGAGGAAGAGGACGCTGGCGATGACGAAGGCGCGCTCTTTGCCCACCCGCCCGGCCACGGCCTTCCAGACCGGAGCCACGAGCAGCGCCGGCGCGATGAGGCACACGAATAGGATCGTGACGGCCCCTTCGTCGTGGAGGAGCCAGCGTGCGACGAACTGTGCAGCCGCGAGCATGAGCCCTGTCGTCAGGCCCTGGATGACGAAGGTCGCCAGCAGTGCGCGGAAGGGCTGGCTGTCGCGCAGCACCTGCCAGCCGCTGCGGTAGTCGTCGAAAAGCGGCACCCGGGCGGCGGAGGCGGCCGGCGCCTCGGGAGCGGGATGCTGCGGCACGATCGTCAGCGCCGCCCACGTTCCGGCGAGCAGCAGCACTCCGGCGCACAGTGCCATGAGGAGGTAGCCGAGGTGTGGGTCGCCTGCGAGTCCGCGGATCTCCGGGCCGCCGCCGCCGAAGATGAGGATCGCGGCGGTGAGCACCACCACGCGCCAGGTCAGCAGGTGTGTGCGGGCGAAGTAGCTGCCGGTGAGCTCGGCGGGCAGCGCGATGTAGGGCACCTGGAAGAGGGAGAAGCACGTGGACGCGAGGATGAAGGCGATGAGCACCCACAGTGCTGCGGCTGCCGGCGGGAGCCCGGCGGGCACGGCGAAAGTGGCGATGAAGAAGATCGGCAGTCCGATGATGCCGATGAGCATGGGCCCGCGTCTGCTGCCGCGCTTGGCATACGCCCGGTCGCTCAGCCCGCCGATCACCGGGTCGATGACGACATCCCAGATCTTCGCGCCCGTCACCGCCGCACCGGCGATGAGTGCTGCAACACCGAGCGTGTCTGTCAGGTAGTAGACCAGCACGAGGCCGGGCAGCGTTGCGAAACCGCCCGTGCCCAGCGATCCGAGAGCGTAGCGGACCACAGTCGAGCGGGGCAGGCTCGGTCCTCTTCGTCCAGCCATAGCCATATCGTACGAGGGTTGGGAGGGTCCCCTCGTCGCGGATGTGTTCAGTCGCGTCAGTCGAGCAGTTCGTGGCGGACGATCGACTGCTCGCGGTCCGGGCCCACGCCGATGACCGACATGCGGCAGCCGGAGAGCTGCTCGAGTGCGAGCACGTAGTTCTGGGCGTTCTCCGGCAGGTCCTCGAAGCTGCGGGCGACCGAGATGTCCTCGTCCCAGCCGGGGAAGGTCTCGTAGATCGGCGTGGCGTGGTGGAAGTCGGACTGGCTGGCCGGCATCTCGTCGTGGCGCACTCCGTCGATCTCGTAGGCCACGCACACCGGGATCTCCTTGATGCCGGTGAGCACGTCGAGTTTGGTGAGCACGTAGTCGGTGAAGCCGTTGACGCGGGCGGCGTAGCGGGCGATGACGGCGTCGTACCAGCCGCAGCGGCGCGGCCGGCCGGTGTTGACGCCGTATTCGCCGCCGGTCTGCTGCAGGCGGATGCCCATGTCGTCGAACAGCTCGGTGGGGAACGGTCCGGCGCCCACACGGGTGGTGTAGGCCTTGACGATGCCGATGACGCGGGTGATGCGGGTCGGTCCGATACCGGCTCCGATGACGGCGCCGCCGGCGCTCGGGTTCGAGGAGGTGACGAACGGGTAGGTGCCGTGGTCGACGTCGAGCATCGTCGCCTGCCCGCCTTCCATCACGACGACCTCACCGGCGTCGAGCGCCTCGCCCAGCAGCAGCGAGGTGTCGCACACCATGGGGCGCAGCCGTTCGGCGTACTGCAGGAAGTACTCGACGGTCTCCTCGACCTCGACGGCGCGGCGGTTGTAGACCTTGAGCAGCAGTTCGTTCTTCTGCCGCAGCGCGCCCTCGACCTTCTGCCGCAGGATCGACTCGTCGAACAGGTCCTGGATGCGGATGCCGATGCGCGAGACCTTGTCGGCATAGGCCGGGCCGATGCCGCGGCCGGTGGTGCCGATCGCGCGCTTGCCGAGGAACCGCTCGGTGACCTTGTCCATCGTCTGGTGGTAGGGGGCGACGACGTGGGCGTTGGCTGAGATCCGCAGCGCCGAGGTGTCGGCGCCCCGGGATTCGAGCATCTCGATCTCCTCGAAGAGGGCTTCGAGGTTGACGACAACGCCGTTGCCGATGACCGGGGTGACGTTCGGCGAGAGGATGCCGGCCGGCAGCAGCTTGAGTTCGTACTTCTCCCCGCCGACGACGACGGTATGACCGGCGTTGTTGCCGCCGTTGGGCTTGACGACATAGTCGACACGGGTGCCGAGGATGTCGGTGGTCTTCCCTTTACCTTCGTCGCCCCACTGGGCGCCGACGACAACGAGTGCTGGCATCGAGGAGTTCTCCTTGCTTGACTGCCGTTACTCAGCCAGTCTACGTGAGCCCCTGGTCACACCGGGCGAGCAGGACCCTCTCGTCACAGGCTGTCGGAGGAGGCGATGAGGTCGGCTGCTGCGGGGTCGGATTCGCGCAGGAACCGTTCAATGCGCTGCGCCTCCTCACCTTCGCCAATGGTCGCGGCGGCCCGGCCGAGGGCGTAGAGGGCGCGGAGGAATCCGCGGTTCATCTCATGGGAGTACGGGATCGGACCGGCGCCCCGCCAGCCGGCCTGGCGCAGGGCGTCGAGGCCGCGGTGGTAGCCGACGCGGGCGTAGGCGTAGGAGTCGACGGTGCGCCCTTCGTCATAGGCTTCGTCGGCGAGCACCGCCCAGGCGAGGCTACTGGCAGGCAGATCGCGGGCGACATCGGCGGCTTCGTCTCCGGCTGCCATCCGGGCCCGCGCCTCGGCGTCGGGGTGGTCTGCCGGCAGGAAGGTGGGCTGCGGGCCGATCTGGTCGGCGGAGAGGTTGCCGATGTGCGAGGGGTTTCCGAGCGGCTGGTTCATGACTCCTCCTGGCGGGGTTCAGTCGGTCTTGACGGCTGAGGGCTGGATGCTGAACGGGTTGGCAGCGAAGGCACCGTAGGCTCCGGCGGCGGCGAGCTCGTTGAGCTGGGCTTCGGTCTCGACGCCGGTGACCCAGATCTGCACATCGCTGTCGAACCAGTCCTGCAGGTTCTCAGCATCGGCCGGCACGGCGGCCATCGGCGCGTCGACGGCATCGGGGCCCGCGGCCTCGCCGTCGAACAGCGCCGTCACTCCGGCATCTCCGGCCTGCTTGAGAACAGCAGGATCGTCGCTGCGGACGATGACGCCGTCGCTGCGGCCGGCCTCCTCGGCGGTGGTGATGACCTCGCCGATGGTGTCGGCCTCGACGGCGGGCATGAGGACGGTCGCGCTGCTGAAGGCCTCCAGCGCCTCCGCCCACGTCAGTGTCGTGCCGCCGCGTTCGGAGTCGGGGGCCGGCGCGATCTCGGCTTCGGCGAAGGTCGCGTCGTCGGTCTCGGCGACCGGCTGCTGCAGCCCGAGCGCCTTTGGCTCGGCCTCCGGATCGGCGAGCACGAGGGTGCCGTCGGCGGTGCGGGCGAGGTCGACGGCCGGCAGATAGCCGAACTTCACGTCCTCGGCCAGCGCCTCCTTCGAGTTGGCCGGGTAGAGCGCCGAACCGCCCTGCACCGCGGCGACGACGGGGCTGTTGAGGCTTGCGACGGTCAGGGACTTCGCGGGGCTGAGCATGCTAAAGGTCACGAGGCCGAGCACACCGACCACTGCGACACCGAGGGCGAGGAGCACCATCGGCGAGTTCTTGCGCTCAGGCTGTTCGGGAACCGGTGTCCAGCTTTCGGGGGTCTTCGTCATGAGCGGCTCCGGTCGATCGTCTTCTCCGCTCCGGTGATGGTGCCGCGCAGGAATCCAGCGCCCCAGCTCAGGTGCATGGTCGGCACGATCGCGGCGAACCATGCCCGCTCGCCGGGCGCGCAGTCCCGGGCAGCGGCGGCCACGGCGAGGATCCCTGCCGCGTAGGCTGCGACGGGTCCGTAGCTCGCCCGCCCGAGCACACGGACAGGTGCCGGCAGCCGGCGCATGGTGCCTGAGACCTCGGCGGCGGCGCAGAGGCCCGCGACTGCCGTTCCGAGCACGAGCAGCGGGGGCGCGAAGTAGCGCAGGGAGTTCTTCGCGCCGTAGCGGCGGACGATCTCGGCGCGCCACGTGCCGGTGGCATAGAACTGCTGGGCGACCTTGCGGAAGGTGGAGCGCGGCCAGTAGGTGACCTGGAGGCGGGGGTCGAAGCGGACGCGGCCGCCAGCTTCGCGGATCCGGAGGTTGAGCTCCCAGTCCTGGCCGCGGCGCAGGCTCGCGTCGAAGCTGCCGAGGCGGTCGAAGACCTCCCGGCGGTAGATGCCGAGGTAGGCGGATTCGGCGTCCTGGGCTTCGTCACCGGCGTGGTAGGCCGGTCCGCCGAGGCCGATGCGCGAGGTGTAGGCGCGGGCGACGGCCTTCTGCAGCGGGGTGCGGCCGCGGGCGAGCATGAGCCCACCGCAGTTGGCGGCCCCGGTCTCGCGCAGCACGGTGATGCCGGTGGCGGTGTAGTCGGTGGTGAGCTCGGAGTGCGCGTCGACGCGGATGATGACCGGCTGGCTGGTGGCCGCGACCGCGAGGTTGAGGCTCGTGGGGGTGTCGCCCTGCGGGTTGTGGACGAGACGGATGCGCGCGTCGGTGGCGGCGAGCTCGGTGGCGATGGCCGTGGTCTCGTCGGTCGACGGGCCGAGCGCGAGCACGACCTCCTTGGGCCCGGCGTAGTCCTGCGCGAGGATCGTGCGGACTGCCGCGGCGAGGTGTTCGGCTTCGTTGAGCACCGGCATGATGTAGGACACGCCGGGGGTGGCCGGGAGTGCGGGCAGGGTCTCCGGGGCGAGGCTGATGGTCACTTGTACCGCTCGTATTCGTCGACGACGTCGTCGGTGTCACCGTCGGCGAGCAGCTCGCCCTTCTCGATCCAGATGGTGCGGTTGCAGGTGTCGCGGATCGAGCGCATCGAGTGGGAGACGAGGAAGACGGTGCCGGCACGTTCGCGGATGTCGCGGATGCGGGCCTCGGAGCGCTTCTGGAACTGCTTGTCGCCGACGGACAGGGCCTCGTCGACGATGAGGATCTCGTGTTCCTTGGCGGTGGCGATGGCGAACTTCAGGCGGGCGCTCATACCGGAGGAGTAGGTGCGCATCGGCATGTCGATGAAGTCCTCAAGCCCGGTGAACTTGACGATCTCGTCGTACTTCGCGTTGATCTCCGCGCGGCTCATCCCCATCGCGAGTCCGCCGAGGATGATGTTGCGCGAGCCGGACAGGTCGCTCATGAGTGCGGCACCGACGCCGAGGAGGTTGGGCCTCGACTTCGCGTAGACGGCTCCCTTGGTGGGCGGGGTGAGCCCGGTGATCGTGCGCATGAGCGTCGACTTGCCGGAGCCGTTGGTGCCGATGATGCCGATGGATTCGTTGGCATAGGCAGTGAAGGTGATGCCCTTGAGCGCGTGGACGGTGCGCAGTTCGCGGCCGCGCTGGAGGAGTCCGCGGGTGGCGCTGGGGGTCAGGCGCTTGCCGGTGGCCAGGGTCTTGAAGTCGACGTAGAGGTCGTCGACGATGACGACGGGCTGGCCGTCTTCGGGACGGCTGCCGTCGTAGGTGCGGTGCTCAATCGTCTCGGCCATATCGCTCCTCAGCTTTCCAGAAGAAGACGATGCCGATGCACAGGATGACAACGGCCCAGATGGCGTGCTTCCACCAGAAGTCGACGGGGATCTCGTACTCCGGCAGCAGGATGCCGCGGGCGATGGCGAGCACCTCGTAAAGCGGATGCCAGTCGTAGACGGCCGCAATGGCCGGGTACTTGTCGAGGACCGTCGCCGGGTCGAAGAAGACGCCGGAGGTGTAGAAGATCATGCGGGAGATGTAGGGCACGAGCTGGCTGAGGTCGCGCAGGTGGACGGTCAGGCGGGCGAAGATGAGGGCTACGCCTTGGTTGAAGACCCAGAAGATCAGCACGAGGGGGATGAGCAGGAACCAGCTGAACTCCGGCCTGGCACCCCACAGCATCGTCAGGATGATCATGAGCGCCAGGGTCGGCACGAAGTTGAGCAGGTTCTGCAGGACGGTCGAGACCGGCAGGACGAGGCGCGGGAACGGCAGGGACTGCACAAGTGCGGAGTTGCTGATGATCGACTTGGCGCCGCCGTTCATCGAGGAGTTGAAGAACTCCAGCAGGAAGACGCCGATGATGACGTAGGGGACGAATCCCTTAGGCCGCATGTCCCCGAGCACGAGGCCGAAGACGAGGCCGTAGATGAGTGCAGAGAAGATCGGCCGCAGCAGCACCCACAGCATTCCGAGGCGGTTGCGCTCGTTTTCGCTTTGGATACGGAACTTCGCGAGGCTGAAGATGAAGTCGCGCCGCCGCCATACCTCTTTCAGGTAGTGGGTCAGCGGCGGGCGGGCACCAACTCTGTCGAGTGAGTACTTCGCCGCCATCTCAGGCATGCTCATGGTGCGCAGAACGCCCTTCGTCGGTTACAGGATCGGTGCGGAACAGACACATTGTAATCAGCCCCGCTCTATGCAGTGTACGAGGCTGGCCGCTCAGTTGCGCAGGCGGCGCTCCCATGCCCGCAGATCGAACGCTGTCGCTGCCGCGCCGGGAGGAGTCTCTGCTGCTTCGGTGATGCCGGTGACGTCAGCGACATCGGACAGCGTGGGGCGATCTGCTGCTGGGCGCGCCAGCAGCTTGCGTGCCGCGTTGTGAGCTGGCGGCTGGTTGAGGGTTTCGGCTCCGCAGAGCACGTCCTCATGGAAGTGCAGCACCTGGAACCGACCGGATGAGGTATCTCCGCTCACGAGCGCCGCCTCGGTATCCGTGACTCGGCCGGCGGCGAAGACACGTTCGGATCCCTGGAAGCTCCAGTGCCACGGGACATCGATCCATTCAGATTCTGCTGGGGCACCTGCCGCCAGCTGCTCCCCCAGCCATGCTCCCTGTGATGACGCGGCGGCTTCGGATTCCATCGGTCCGGCACCGGCGAACGGCCCGGTCGACAGCTGTGCCAGATCGCCGATGGCCCAGACTCCGCTGACTGGCTGCCGGCTGCTTGTCACCTGCATGCCGCCGGTGACGCTGAGGTGCCCGCTGCCGCTTCGGTCCCAGGATTCGGGCAGCCACTCTGTCAGCGGTGACCCGCCGACGGCTGCAATCCAGAGGTCGTGAGCGGCGTAGTCACTCGGGTCGGCCTCGAGCACGAACTGGACTCCCGCCTCGGCGTGCCGCTCCATGAGCGCGCGGCCGATCGATTCGTGGTGCCGCCCGATGAGCGGACGATCTCCGCGGAGATACACAGTGGCGCTGTGGCCGGCGTCTGCTGCTCCGCGCGCAGCTTCCAGGGCGAGGTATCCCGAGCCGAGAACGCCGATGTCTGCACCGGGGGTGACAGCTGCGCGGATCGCCTCGGCATCAGCGGACGTGCGGATCGTGTGCACCGGCCCGCCGGGCAGTTCGGTATGCGGACGTCGTGCCTGCAGCCCGGTCGCGACGACAAGAGAATCGCACTCGAGGCGCTGACCGTCTGCCAGCCGTAGGCTCCGCCCATCGGCTGCGACCTCAGCCACGGTTCCCTCCACCAGCCGGACGCTGCCCGCCAGCTGGAGTGGGACAAGGTTGAGCTGCTCGGCGAAGAGGGTCTTCGAAAGCGGCGGCAACTCTGTCGGCTCAGGCCGCGAATCGATGAGGACAACGTCTGCTGTTCCGCCGGCGCCTACATATGCACTGGCACATTCGGTTCCGGCTAAGCCGGCTCCGACAATGGCAAGAGTCTCCATGCGTTTCATCGTCTCACCGATCCCAGCTGCAGTCATCCTGCCTTGGAATCAGGTGGGGCCTCCGCTATGAAGTTGTGTAAGAACGGTCTGTCTCTGCACCGTGGGGGTGTAGGCAGCGCGGGTCGGGAAACATCACCAGCCAGCCGCGGTGCCGGGCGACGGCGGCGGTGGTGGTGTTTCTTAGGTTCGGGTGAGTGTGAGGAGGTGTTGTGCGTGGGCTTGTCCGATCGGCTGGTCCGGTGGCCCGACATCGGTGGTGTGGCCG
>NZ_JBHMAU010000036.1:0-772 GCF_042429315.1 Brevibacterium otitidis
GGTCGGTCTTCGACATGCGAAACGACTGCTCGACGTGCCAGAGCTCGTGATAATTCCCGATCACCTCGGCCGCGGCCATTGTGGTAGCGGGCAGATTCGTCAGGTTCCCTTTCCAGCCGGCCAGGCTCATGGCCCGATCGTAGGCGTCCTCGTCGAGGGACTTCTTCGCGTCCTTGACGCGCACGAACCGAGTCTTGCGCGCCGGTTTGTCACCATCGATGATGGCAAGGGCCTTGTTGCGCTGCTGGGTCAGCGTCTGCCGGTCTCTGAGGGCGCGTTTCCGTCGGAACTGCCACACCGCCCGCCACGCGTGCGGATGCGACTCATCCGTCCATACGGGTTCAGCTCTCGTATTGACCCGTTCAGGATCCAGGCGCTTTGTCCCGCGTGGAGTGATCGTATCGACGATATGTCCGTCGTCGGTGGCTGTGCCTTCCCAATGGAAGTACGTGGCCAGGTCGCCTGGTGCCCGGGTCAGGCGCGAACCGACAATGAACCGTAGACCAGCATCGTCGAGATCTTTCAGGTTCTTCGCTGACAGCATCCCGGCATCGGCGGCGATGACCATATCGGCGATCCCGTGCCGGTCTTGGAACTGTTTCACGATCGGGATGATCGTGTGCGTCTCGGCCCTGTTGCCCTCGTAGCAGCCAATCTCTAGAGGGAAGCCGTGGCGGTCGACGAGGAGCCCGACGACGATCTGCGGGTCGACTCGGCGTTCTTTGGAGTACCCGACCTTGCGGAGGTCGTCTTCCTTCTCTGCTTCGAAATA
>NZ_JBHMAU010000037.1:0-4600 GCF_042429315.1 Brevibacterium otitidis
TCGTCGCGGAATTCTTTCGGGTAGGGCTTTGGCATGGTGTTCATCCTTCCAGACTTGCCTGTCAGCAAGCCAGATTAGGTGTCACCAATCCCTGCATCAGTCCCCACGCAGGTCGCCGCCCCGCGCGGCCTGCTGACAACCCGCGCGGTGTCCTGGGCGATCCGTCAGCTGCGCTACGAGAACGCCTCTATCCAGGGGCTGGCCCGCCAGCTGGGCACGACCTGGAACACCCTGTGGTCCCAGATCCGGCCAGTGCTCAACACCGCCGCTGACGATCCGGCACGGTTCGACGGTGTTGAAGTCCTGGGCGTCGACGAGCATGTATGGCATCACACGGACCCCNAGGGCCGAAAGGAACTCACCGGCATGGTCGGTCTCTCCTGCCACCAGCACCCGACGGCGCGTCTGCTGGATCTCGTCCCGGGACGCTCAGCAACGGTGTACAAGGACTGGCTCGCCGCACGCGGGCCTTCCTTCCGCCAGGGTGTGCAGGTTGCGACGCTGGACCCGTTCCAGGGATACAAGAACGCGATCGACGACCAACTCGACGACGCCACCTGTGTGCTCGATGCTTTTCACATCGTGAAGCTCGCCACCAGCGCCGTCGATGACGTCCGCAGGCGCGTCCAACAGCAGACACTCAGGCACCGGGGCCGGAAGGGCGATCCGCTCTACGGCATCCGCAACCTTCTACGGGCCAGCCAAGAACGCCTCACCGAACGACAACAGAAACGGCTGCAAGCGGCCTTCGTCGCGCATAAGGATCATGCCGCTGCCGAAGTCGCCTACCAATGCGCGCAGGACATCCGTGACATGTTCCACCAAGACACTCACGCTCAAGGGCGCAGGCTGGCCACCCGCGTGATCGAGGCCTTGCCGACATACCCGATCCCAGAGATCGCCAGACTGGGCAGGACACTGCGGAAATGGAAGACGACAATCCTGGCGTACTTCGACACCGACGGTGCCAGCAACGGCGGCACCGAAGCGGTCAACGGGCTCATCGAGCTGGGCCGTCGGATCGCTCGCGGATTCCGCAACTTCGAGCACTACAGACTCCGCATGCTCCTCATCGGCGGGGGTCTGGACGCCTCACCCCACACTCAAGTCAGAAGAGCCACCAATCCCTGCATCAGTCCCGCAGGCTCATGCAAGACTCTGGCTTGATGGACGGTGACGATCAGAGGTGTAACGGTAGATGTCCCGACCAACAGCGTTCAAATCTCGATACGCGGATGCTTGAGATTTCGTGTCGTAGAAGCCCTATTCGGGAGCCGAGCAATAGCCTGGTTCAGTGCGAAGGGCACCCGTGTCTGTCACGCATGGGCCCGCGGTCCTGCTGGGATGTCGTCAGCGCAGTTTCACGGTGCGGATCGTCGTTAGAGTCAATCGGGCGATGAGGGCGGCGATGCCCAGTGCGAGGCCGATGATGGGCAACGCATCCGGAGCGGTGAGTCCACCGGACCCGGCGAGGGCGGTCGAACCAAGGTTGAGGGCTCTGGTGTTGATGGCCTGTGGCCAGATAAAGCTGAGAGGGCGGAGCGCTTCGCTGGTAACTGTCGCGACGCTGATTACGCAGCCGAGGAGACAGATTGCAACCGGGGCGGCGAATGATTTCATTAGCATGGATAGCAGTGACTGGATCGCAATGAGAGGCAGGGCTGCGATCACAAAGATCAGACCTACCAGCGCGAACTGCCACGGGACCGTGCCGTCGAGGCCCAGGATGAGGGTGCCCGAGACGAGCGTGCCGATAACGAGCACGAATTGCATGAACGCGACCGGGAGCATGATGACGGCGATCTTCGCGGCCACCAGTTTGATGGGTTGCCGAGTGGTGGTCAGCAGGAGGTTCCAGTTAGTGCCGCGGTGTTCCATCCGCCACGCGGTCGCGGCGATCAGAGCAATCCCGATGGAGTAGAACAGCAGCCCGTAGAACAGGGTGACCTGGGAGGTGAACGACGCCCATCCTGCGGCGAGCGTGTCGGGGTTGTTAGCGAGGTTTATAGTGCCGGTGGTCACGGCCAGCAGCGGCAGGATGGGTGCAATGATCCAGGTGGCGGAGCGCTTGAGTTTGAGGGTTTCTGCGCGGAACACGGCATTACCTTTCTAAACGATCGAGACGGTGGGTGACGAGGACGAAGAAAGCGCCGACGAGTGCGAGGAAGCCAGCGATCCATCCGAGTGGCGGGGTGAGGGTGACCAGGTTATCCCCTTGCTGCCCGATTGGAGAGATCATGGCGTAGTAACCCCACGGGATCACGCGGGCGACGGTCGCACCCGTAAGGATGCAGAAAACACCTAGGAAGGCGCCGAGCATGCCGACGCCGACGGAGACAAGCTGGTTCTCCACGATGGCGGCGAGCCAAATATGCAGAGCGAGGAAGGCGACATCGATGAAGAAGAGGAGCGCGGTGTAGGCGATCCAGGGTCCAGGATCGAGCGGTACTCGGATGCCGGCAAACAGTCCGATGCCGATAACCAAGAGGCTCTGCACGAGCACGGCGGCAAACAGCACGGCGCTGAGTGCGGCGAGCTTGGCGCGGCACAACGCCCCTGGTGAAAGGCCGGCGGTGGAAGCGAGGGTCCAGCCGATACCAGAGTGTTCGATATCGGTCTGGCGGCTGGCGAGCACAGCAGCGAGGATCGGGGAAGTCATCGCCGCCATCAGCGTGTATGTGACCATCAGGCCCGCCCACGGTGCCGCAGCCGGGTCGTTGAAGGTCTCCTGCGTACTGCCAGAGAACAGTGAGAAACTGGATAAGCCTGCAACAGCAAGGATAAGAATTCCGGTGATTAGGAACGTGCGCAGGCGGCGCATCTTGCGGAACTCGAGACTGATCGCGCGCATCACAGCAGACCACCCCGGCCGGTGAGGTCCATGAACACGTCTTCGAGGCTCTGTGTAACGCGTCGCACCTCGTGGATCGGTACACCCGCGACGGCGAGCCGATAAACGAGATGCGCCGTCTGGTCCTTATCGATGCCACTGATCCGGATGCCCTCGGGCACCGGGGTCGCGGTGACGCCCTGCGCCAATGCCGCCTGCGGGTCGGGGGTCTCTACGATAAGATCAGGGACCGACTTCTCGAAGAGGCGTTCGCGGGTGCCTTGGAAGATCATCTTTCCGTGCGAGAGGATGCCGAGCACGCTGGCCATCTTGTCGATCTCATCGAGCAAGTGGCTCGACACCATTATCGTAATGCCGCGGTCGGCGAGGTCCACCAGGAGGGTGCGGATCTCCTCGATGCCCGCAGGGTCGAGACCGTTGGTCGGCTCGTCCAGTATCAGCAGAGCGGGGTCTCGCGCCAGTGCCATCGCGATGCCAAGCCGTTGTTTCATACCCAGGGAGTAGTTGCGGACGAGCTTGTGTTGCTGTTCGGTCAACCTGACGGTTGCGAGCGCGCGGTCGATCTGCGCCGCGGTCAGATCGAGCATGTCCTGGACTATGCGCATGTTCTCCCGACCGGTGAGGTGCCCGTAGCCGGGCGGGGCTTCGATCATCGACCCGATCGACGGTAGGAGCCTGGTGCGCGAGGCCCGGGTGAGTGGCTGGCCGAGCACCTCAATATCGCCGGCGGTGGGCTGGGTCAGGCCCAGTAGCATCTTCATGGTGGTCGATTTGCCCGATCCGTTCGGACCGAGGAACCCGTACACCTGCCCCTTTGGTACTACCAGGTTCAGGGAGTCAACGGCAGTGTGCGTCTTGAATTTTTTGGTCAGCCCGTTGGTCGTGACCACGGAGCTCATGTGTGCCTCGATTCAGTCGTGGTGGTCATGTCCTCCATAGTCCCGCCGACGTGGCGTTGGCGGATCATGCCCTGGCATGAAGTCGAGCGTCATACCCCAGTATGAGTCGCTACGCAGCCGCGCGACGTACGCTGGGTGCATGGAATCGTTGACCCGCCCAGCTGTTCGAGAACGGTACGATGCCGTTCTGCTGGATCGCCCGTGGGTCATCGATCTGGTCCTCGCTGTGCTGCTTGGCTTGGTTGGGGCGGCCGGTCGGCCGACGTTGTCCTTCGCCACCCCTGAGCAGTCCGCCTACACCCTGATCGTAGTCCTCTGCTCGGTTAGCATGATTTTCCGACGAGTGCGTCCGTTGTTTGTCCTAAATGTCGTCGGGCTCCTCCTCGTGATGCATATGGTATTAGTGCATGAGTTGTCTGTCTTCGCGGGTATCACTTGTCTTGTTGCCGCCTACACCTCCCAGACACAGCTCAATCCACCCTGGCGGCGTATCTACACCACCATGGTCTATGCAGGCACCATCCTTGCGGTCCTGACGGCGCCCCCTATAGCTTTCCTCGGCAATTGGATGGTCAATGCAGCTACCGCTGCTATGGCGGTCGTGCTGGTGACTGCCGCTGTTCTGGCCGGAGTCGTTCGCCGAAACCGGAAAGATCGCTATATGGACGCCATCGAGCATGCTGCAGCTCTCGAAGCCCGCAGGGATGTTGAGCGACGTTTGGCTACTGTGCAGGAGAGAACCCGGAGGGCTTGTCAACTTGAGTGTGTATGGGGCGGTTTTCACAGGTAGGGTTCCATGCGGTCGGGGAAGGCCACAGCGAGCTGGGCCAGGGCTTGTTTCCAGTTCGTG
>NZ_JBHMAU010000038.1:0-151029 GCF_042429315.1 Brevibacterium otitidis
CGAGGACTGGCCACACGATATGACAAACTCGCCATCATCTACCGGGCCGCTATCGTGCTCAACGGTGTCATCGCTTGGTTACAGCATTTATCAGACACGCCCTAGCGGGAAGATCCCGACCATGACGAGCGACCACAGGCCATGGACGATGAGCGGGGCGAACCAGCGGCCGGTCGATTCGCGGGCCCAGGCTGCGGCGAGCCCGACGACGGGGGCGGCGGCGATGAGGCCGGGGTTGAGTGTTGCGCAGGTGACGAGCGTGTAGACGATGGTCGGGGCGATCCAGCGGGAGCGGACGCGGAACAGGTCCGCCAGGCCGAGGCGGAAGAACACCTCTTCCGACAGACCCGTGACGACGGCCGCCGCCAGCGTCAGCCCGGCCGCCGAGGTCCCGGCAGTCACAAGGGCCGCGGTGATCCACGGCGCGGTCGCCGGGATGATGCTGAGGATCCAGCCTCCAAAGAACGACGCGCCCGCCAGCGCCGCGCCGACGGCCAGCGCCCGCCACCCGGCAGAGGCGGCGGAGCGGCGCGCCGGCGGGCCGGGTGCCGGATCTGCTGAGCGGTGGCGTCTGGCATGCGCGCGTGCAAGCAGCATGAGGGCGATCCCGCCGAGCGTCCACACCGCGGCGAGGGCAAGACTCCACAGCGGCAGTGCCGCAGTGCCGGCAGATGCGCCGAGCCCGAAGGCCTTGCGCAGGATGAGCGCGCCGAGGACAATCGTGACGGTCGCAGGCGCCCAGACAGCAGCACGTGAGGTGAGCACCCGCTGCGACGTCAGGGCACCAGTCTAGGAGATGACTGCAATGCGAGTTCTGCTCATCGGCGCCACCGGATACGTTGCCTCGCGCACGATCCCCGTCCTGCTCGATGCCGGGCACACCGTCACCGCCGCTGCCCGCTCACCGGAGAAGCTCAGGGCGTTCTGGTGGGCAGACCGCGTCACCGCCGCCCGGCTCGACGTCACCGATGACGCATCCGTGTCCGCGGCGGTGGCTCACAGTGATGCCGATGCCATCGTCTACCTCGTCCACGGGATGGGCGGGTCTGACTTCCGCACGGTCGACCGGCAGTCAGCCCAGCACGTGCGCCGGGCAGCCGACGCGGCCGGCATCAATCGGATCGTCTACCTCTCGGGGATCATCCCGGCTGTCAACAGGGAGCGTCTGTCCGAGCATCTGCTCTCGCGGCTCGAAGTCGAACAGGAGCTCTCCCGGGCCGCCGCCACGGTCATCACGCTGCGTGCGGCGATGATCGTCGGGGCGGGCTCGACGAGCCTGGCCCTCGTCCGGCAGCTGGCGACGCGGCTGCCGGTCACGGTGGTGCCGTCGTGGATGCGCCACCTCGTCGAGCCGATCGCCATCACCGATGTGGCCGCCGCGATCGAGGCGGCGCTGCGGGTCGATCGGCCGACCGGGCAGGTCTCGATCGGCGGCGGGACGGTGATGTCGTATCCCGAGCTTATCGATCTGCTCACCGAGCTCAGCGGGCTCGTCCGCCCGCAGGTGCCCGGCGGACCGCTGCCGGAACCGCTCGTCGCGAAGGCTGCGGCGGTGCTGACAGATCTGCCGGGCCCGACGGTCGAGGCGCTCATCGAATCGCTCCAGGAGGACATGGTCTCCTCCGGCGACAGCTGGCGCGCCGACCTGTTCGCAGGGGCACCTGCCCATCAGCCGCTGACACCCCTGAGCGTCATCAGAGCTGGCTGAGCTCGGCGCGCACAGCCGCCAGGACAGCAGTGAGCTCCGGGCCGGTGAGCGAGCTCAGCGCGATCTCGATGCCGGCCTGCTGCCCGCCGGTCCATTTGCCGGCCAGATCGTCGACGAGGATGCCGCGCTCACCGAGTGCGCGCCGCAGGCGCCGCGCACCCGCGGCCGGCCGTTCGAGGATCACCCGCCCGCGCACCTGGGTCAGCGGTAGGCCTGCGGCATCGACCGCCTCGGCGGCGGCCGCCAGCCGCTTGCGCATCCGCAGCATCCGCCGGCGCAGCCCGCCTGAGTCCAGGTAGTCGGCGAGCACTGCCTGGATGAGCGGTGAGGCGGCGGGACCGAGCATCCGGCGGTGGGCGGCGATCGCAGCGCTGAGCGGGCCGGTGGCGATGATGTAGCCGATGCCCAGGCGCGTGCCGAGCAGGGTGGCGAAGGATCCGAGGTGCAGCACCCGGCCGCTGCTGTCGAGGTCGGCGAGGGTCGGCGGCAGGCTGCCGGCGTAGCGCGCTTCGGTGTCGTAGTCGTCTTCGATCAGGTGTCCGCCGCACGATTCGGCCCAGCGCAGCAGCTGCACGCGTCGCCTCGCGCTCATCGAATCTCCGTGCGGATGCAGGTGGTTGGGCGTCACCAGCAGGGCGCGCAGCCGCCCCGGGATCGCAGCGGGGTCGATGCCGTCGGCGTCGACGGGAACATCGACGGTGGCGGTGTTCGCCAGTGCTCGGCGCAGCCCGGGGAAGCCCGGGCTCTCGACTCCGAGCGCTGCGGGGGCGAGGACGTTGAGGACGGTGCGCAGCCCGTCGCGGGCGCCGGCGGTCAGCACGATGTCGGCGGGTTCGACCTGCATTCCGCGCACCAGCCGCAGGTGCCCGGCGATCGCCTGGCGCACCGTCTGGGTGCCGCAGCCGTCATCGCTGACATCGCGGGTGTCGAGTCCGCGGCGCCAGGCAGCCCGGAAATCGGGCTCATCGCGCGGGTCGGGGCGCACGCTCACACCCCGGGCATCGATGCGCACCTCCGCCGCGGTGTCAGCGGAGCGCTGGGCGGGGGCTGCCCGTCCCGGCGCGGCATGTGTCCCCGAACGGCGTGCAGCCGAGGCGCGACCGGTCGGGGCGCGGGCAGGCGAGCCGCCACCGGTCGGCGCCGTCTCCAGTGCCGGGTTGACGCGTGTGCCCGAACGGGCGGCCGTGACGAGCTGGCCCTCGGCGATGAGGTGCTCATACGCCGTCTGCACGGTGCCGCGGGCGACGCCGAGCTGCGCGGCGAGCACCCGGCTGGAGGGCAGGCTGTCGCCTGGGCGCAGACGACCGGTGGCGATCTCGGCCCGGATGCCGGCGACGATCTGCAGCGGCAGACCGATGCGCGAGCTGCGGTCGAGGCTCACCGTGAGATCCGCGTCATGCGCCATGCACACCCCTCCCTCACCTGGTCTCGCGGCATCCGGAACCGCGCGCAACTGGACTACAGAATACCCCTGAATCTGGACCATATCTGCAGTCCAATGCTCGCTAGGCTCACGAATACCCCGTCGGGCGCCTGGACGTCCGGCTCACCACCAGCGGGTGTCCGGCACCCGCCACAACCCAGGAGATTGCATGACTGCCACACTGACCGACACCACCACCTCCAACGCCGCTGCGGACACGCCCACTTCAGGCACTGCCGACAGCGCCGCGCAGCAGCGCGCCACCGGCGCCCAGCTGAGCTCAGAGCTCGCCCGCTCGCTGGCAGGCGGCGTCATCATGGACGTCGTCACCCCTGATCAGGCACGCATCGCCGAAGATGCCGGTGCGGTGGCGGTCATGGCGCTCGAGCGGGTGCCTGCCGATATCCGCGCCCAGGGCGGGGTCGCCCGGATGAGCGACCCGGACCTCATCGCCGGGATCCTCGACGCCGTGTCGATTCCGGTGATGGCCAAGGCGCGCATCGGCCACTTCGTCGAAGCGCAGATCCTGCAGTCCCTCGGCGTGCACTACGTCGACGAGTCTGAGGTCCTCTCCCCTGCCGACTACGTCAACCACATCGACAAGCGCGCCTTCGAGGTGCCATTCGTGTGCGGTGCCACCAACCTCGGCGAGGCGCTGCGCCGCATCAACGAAGGTGCCGACATGATCCGTTCGAAGGGCGAGGCCGGCACCGGCGATGTCTCCGAGGCGACCCGCCACATCCGCACGATCAACGGGGAGATCCGCCGGCTGCAGGCGCTGAGCGAGGATGAGCTCTATGTTGCGGCCAAGGAGCTGCAGGCACCGTTCGACCTCGTGCGCACCGTCGCCCGCGACGGCCGCCTGCCGGTCGTCACCTTCGTCGCCGGTGGCGTGTCCACCCCTGCTGATGCGGCGATGATGATGCAGCTCGGTGCCGAGGGCGTGTTCGTCGGCTCGGGCATCTTCAAGTCCGGCAATCCGGAGGCACGGGCCAAAGCCGTCGTCAAGGCCACGGCGAACTACGACGATCCCGAGGTGCTCGCTGAGGTCTCCCGCGGGCTCGGTGAGGCGATGGTCGGCCTGAACGTCAGCGACCTGCCGGCCCCGCACCGCCTGGCCGAGCGCGGCTGGTAAGTCTCTCCGCAGCGCAACCAGCGCCGCACAGCGGCGTCGTTCAGCCGCCGGTGACGGTCCACAGCGTGGTGGACTCACCGGCGGCTGCTGCGAACCAGCGGCCGGTGGCACTCGGCTCGGCGTACTGGCCGACGTCGTGGGCCTCGGCGTGCTCCGTGCCGTCGAGGGTGAAGAAGTGCACCGCATCGTTGAGCAGCACCGGGATGAGGCCGAGCTGCGGAAATGCGCCGTTGCCGCCGAATCCGTAGCTGCCTTCGACCGGGTCGACCGGATCTACGTCCTCGCCTGCTTCCCAGAGTGTCGATCCGTCATTGGCGTTGACGGCCCTCACGCCGGCGTCGAGGCCGGGCATGATGATCAGCGGCGCATTGGTGCCGTCGACGGGTGTGTGCAGGCGTCCGTACTGTTCGTTGAACAGCCCGAATTCGAAGGCGTCTTCGGAGATGTCGGTGTGCCAGGCCTCGCCGTCGAGCAGTGAGCCGAGCACGAGGATCCGGGAGGCGAACGGCTGGGTGCTCGCGCACACGAAGGTGCCCGAGGCGGTGGAGACCGGCCGGGCGGCACAGTAGTCGACCGGCTCCTCACTGAAGTCGATGCCCTCGGCGAGGTCAGGATCGTCGGCAGCGCTGAGCGGGGTGAGCGCCCCAGAGCTCTCCGGCAGGTCCGTCGGCACCGTGAGCAGCGCGGTGCGGGTGACGGACCCGGAGTACGGGTCGTCAGGATCGGCGGTGCCGAAGGCGTAGACAAGCGTGCCGGGGGCCTTCTGCGGGTAGATGCCGAAGCCGAGGTCCTGCTCGCCGTACGCGCTGAGGTCGACGGTGGCATGCTGGCCTGATGCCAGGTCGAGGCGGGTGAGGAAGCTGCCGTCGCCATCGCGCCACGGCAGGTAGGCGTGCGTGCGGTCGGGTGTGATCTGCAGGTTCGCCCCGCCCATGGGCTGCGCATCGGCAGCCGCTTGCACGGCAGGCCACGCCGGCTGGCCGGAGGCCGGATCGAGGCCGAGGACCATCGCCTTGTGCTCATCGCCGGTGCAGCTGCCGCGAGCGGCGTCGATCATCCCGTATTCGAGCAGGATGATCCCGTCCTCGCCGAGTGCGCTCGTCCCGGTGGAGGAGGACGAGTAGTAGTCACCCGGTTCGGTGCAGCCGAGACCGGCATCGGCTGGTGTGTAGGTCCATGCTTCGCTGCCGTCGCCCCAGTCGAGTGCGCGCAGGCGGCCGGTCCCGTCATCGACGATGACGGTCTCGCCGTGGGAGTAGGCGGCCACACTGTCGGGCCGGTCCATATCGACCTGCGCCTGGTGGGTCCACAGTTCAGCGCCGTCTGCGCCGACCGCGACGAGCCGCCCGCCCATCGCGTCGGCGACCAGAGCCCGGTCGGTGTCGTTGTCGGCCAGCAGGCTGGCGTAGAAGTCGAGGGTGATCGCCTCGCTCAGCTGCGGCGGTTCCGGTGTGCTGGGCGCAGGTGAGCTGCCGGGTGCGTCATCTGCGGCCGCGCATCCGGCGGCCAGCGTGAGAGCACCTACGGCGATGAGGGCGAGCGCGGGGCGGGGGAACGGGTGCATGACTGTTCCTTCGCAAGCAGGGACACCGTGATGATCTCCCTGGTGAGCATCCTGTCTTCACTATGCCAGACGGGTCGGACAACGGTGGTGGCGAAGCACGGGAGGCGCCCACCGCCTCGGGCACGGTGGTGTGCGTGTCTGTGACGCGTGCTACGGTGTGGGCAGATGTTCCGGGGACGGTGAGATTCCGTACCGGCGGTGACAGTCCGCGACCCGAACGCCGAGGCCCACACGGGCGGAGGGGTTCGGCTGACTCGGTGCGATTCCGAGACCGACAGTGAAAGTCTGGATGGGAGGAACACACGGTCCAGGGCACCCGTGTCTGCCCGGACCGGCAGCGGCGCACCCGTGTCTGCGCGGACGCCTGCCGTCTGGCTCCCGTCTCCCCGGTAGGAGGAGAGGGAGAATGCACCGCTCATCTGCACCCGCCGCGCCTGCCGCCGGGATCACTGCCCGTGAACGCCGGGCCATGTCCGCTGCCCTCGCCGCCGCCCGCCGCGGCCAGCGCGGGGCCACCCCTCTCGTCGGCGCGGCCGTCATCAGCGCCGACGGGACGATCGTCACCGGTTACCACGCAGGTGCTGGGCATCCGCACGCCGAACCGGCAGCCCTGGCGGCCGCCGTTGCGGCCGGCATTGACCTCGGCACCGCCACGCTCGTCGTCACGCTCGAACCCTGCGCCCATGTCGGCCGGACCCCGTCGTGTGCGCACACGATCGTCAGGGCCGGGATCCCGCGCATCGTCTACGCTGCAGCCGACCCGAATCCGGTCGCCGCCGGGGGTGCCGAGGTGCTGCGGGCGGCCGGACGCGAGGTGGTCGCCGGGCTGGCAGCCGATGAGGCGGCGGTGCTCAATGACCGGTGGGTGGCCGCACAGCGTGCGTCCCGGCCGTTCGTGACGGCGAAGCTCGCCCAGAGCCTCGACGGGCGGATCGCCGCTGCCGACGGCACCAGCCAGTGGATCACCTCCGATGAGACCCGGTCCCGCGTGCACGCGCTGCGCGCCCGGGTCGACGCCGTCATCGTCGGCACCGGCACCGCCCGGGCCGACAATCCGCGGCTCACCGCCCGCATCGACGGCCGCGCTGCGGCCCGGCAGCCGGTGCCGGTCGTCATCGGCACCCGCGATCTCGACGCCTCCAGCCACCTCGCCGCCGACCCGCGCACCATCCACCTGCGCACCCACGACCTGCTGCACGCGCTGCGGCAGCTGCGGGCGCGCGGGATCGAGCACGTGCTCGTCGAGGGCGGGGCGCACCTGCTCAGCGGCTTCCTAACCGCCGGACTCGTCGACGAGCTGTTCCTCCACCTCGGCCCGCAGCTGCTCGGCACCGGCGGGCTCGCCGCCACCGCCGGCCTTGAGGTGCCGACACTCGCAGCCGCCCCGCGCTTCATCCCCGACGACCTTGCCGCCCCTGCCGCTGCCACGAGCGGGACCGACACCATCCTGCACCTGAGACCGGCACCCGCCGCCCCGGCCCCGGCACCACCAGCCCCATCCACCACCGACCACAGGAGTCACCACATGTTCACCGGCATCATCGAAGCCACCGGCACCGTCCTGTCCGTCACCTCCGTTCCCGGCACCGACACCGCCCGCATCAGCATCAGGGCCGGCAGCCTCATCGACGACCTGCCAGCCGGCGGGTCCCTGGCTGTCAACGGCGTCTGCCTCACCGCCACCCGCACTTCCGCCGAAGCCGCGCCGGCAGATGAGAACCCGGCCAGCACCTCGGGCCCGGGGATCTTCACCGCCGACATCATGGGCGAGACGCTGGCGCGCTCGAGCCTGGGTGCGCTGAGGGCGGGCGCGCAGGTGAATCTCGAACGCTGCATGCCGGCCAGCGGGCGCTTCGACGGGCACATCGTCCAAGGTCACGTCGACGGGGTCGGGCGGATCAGCGTGTTCGAGGACTGCGGGGCGTGGACGCGGATGCGCATCGAGCTGCCAGCCGCGCTCGCCCCGCTGTGCGTGGAGAAGGGTTCGATCGCACTCGACGGCACCTCGCTGACGATCACCGCCGTCTCCCCGGCAGGTGCCGGGCAGCCGTGGTGCGAAGTCGGGCTCATCCCGGCGACCCTGGCCGCGACGACGTTCGGGCAGGCGAGCGTCGGGGACCTCGTCAACATCGAAACCGATGTGCTGGCCAAGTACGCCCAGAGCCTCGCCGGACGGCAGGTGCGACGTGCCGATCCCGTGCAGGCGCCGCCGTCGCCGTGGCAGGACAAGCCGTGGGAGACCACCGCAGCCGACGCGTCCCCGGCACGCGGGCTCGACTCGATCGATGAGGCGATCAGCCGACTGCGCCGCGGTGTCCCGACGATCGTCGTCGACGATGCCGACCGCGAGAACGAAGGCGACCTCATCGTGCCGGCCGAGCTGCTGAGCCCGGAGTGGATGGGCTTCATCGTCCGCCACACCTCCGGCGTGGTGTGCGCGCCGATGACCGCTGAGATCGCAGCCCACCTCGATCTGCCGGCCATGACCGCGGTGAACGAGGACCCGAAGGGCACGAACTACACCGTCAGCTGCGATGCCCGCGGCCTGGACACCGGCATCAGCGCCGGTGAGCGCACGACAACCCTGCGCATGCTGGCCGACCCGCAGGCGGGCCCGGAGCAGCTGACCCGGCCGGGGCATGTGTTCCCGCTCATCGCCGCCGCCGCCGGGGTCCGCGAGCGCGCCGGGCACACCGAGGCCGGAGTCGAACTCGCCCGGCTGGCCGGCTGCCGGCCGGTCGCAGCGATCGCCGAGGTCGTCGACGACACCGGCGAGGTCATGCGCCTCGACGCGCTGCTGGCCTTCGGGACCCGGTTCGGGCTGCCGGTCATCTCGATCGCCGAGCTGCGCGCATGGCTCGACACGCACACCCCAGCCGCCCATCAGAACTGAACCGGACACCGCACCAGGCACTGCACTGGACACTGCACCGGACACCGCACCGAACACTGAGAGAAGGGATCACATCATGGCATCGAGCGGAGCACCGACCATGAGGCCGCAGGCCGCGCCCGGCACCCGCGTGGCGATCGTCGCCTCCTCCTGGCACACCGAGGTGATGGACGGGCTCCTCGCCGGCGCCCAGCGCGCCCTCGACGAGGCCGCAGCTGAGACGACCGGGTTGGAGGTCAGCGTCTTCCGGGCGCCGGGCAGCTTCGAGCTGCCGCTGCTGGCCCGTGCGGCGGCGGAACGCTTCGACGCCGTCGTCGCGCTCGGCGTCGTCATCCGCGGCGGCACCCCGCACTTCGACTACGTCTGCCGGGCCGCCACCGACGGGCTGGCCCAGGTGGCGGCCGAGACCGGCACACCGGTCGGGTTCGGGCTGCTGACCTGCGATGACGATGAGCAGGCCCGCAACCGGGCTGGGCTGCCGGGCTCGCGGGAGGACAAGGGACACGAAGCGGCGAGCGCAGCCCTTGCCGCGCTCGCCGCTCTCGGTGAGATCGCTGCCGCCTGAGCGCTGTGCGCCCAGGCGGCGGCAGGTCAGTACCGCATCAGTGCTGCGACGTTCTCGACCCGGCCGTCGGAGATGATGACGATCGTGCCGGAGTTCTGCAGCGTCGACAGGATCGCGGAATCGACATCGCCGCTGCCCTCTGAGGCCGTGAGCGACGGGTTGATGAACAGCGTGTCGACCCGCCCCTCGGCAGCTGCCTCGCGGATGACGTCGGTCTGGGTGACGCCGCGGCCGGTGCCCTGCGCATCGGCGAAGCGGGCGTAGGCTGCGTCGTCGCGTTCGGCGAAGGCCGGCATGACGACCTCCCAGGCATCGGCGTGCAGCTGGCCGGGCGTGCGGTCGTCGGGGTTGCCGGCGACCATCTCGTCGAGCAGCGCCGGGTAGGTGCACACGGGCTTGAACAGCGGCATCGCCTCAGCCACGGCTGCGAGGATCAGCGGCTGGCTGCGGGCTTTGCCGAGCAGCGTTCCGACTCCTTCGCCGACGGCCTTGACGAACTTCTCGACGAAGATCCGGTCGACCTCTCCGCCGGCGCCGTGGCCGTGGAACATCGCACGGTCGCCGCCGATCGACCGGCTCTGCAGCTGCCGCTGCCGCTCATCGGGGTCGACGACGTCGTCCATGCTCTGCGGCACGGTCTCACCGAGGTCGAGTTCGACGATCGAGTCCTTCGTCGCGTCGAACAGGCGCACCTTGTTCCGTGACAGCGCCAGGATGTAGAAGGCGTGGGACTGGGCGAGCGCTGGGGCGATCGGGCGGACCGTCATCGAGTCGCCGACGCTGACGTGCTCGGTCAGCGGCACACCGAGCCGGTAGGTCAGCGTCATGCCCTTGGCTGCGTAGAGGGCCAGCCCGTCGGCCTGCTGCCGCCAGAACGGGCCGTCGTTGACGAGGTCGTTGAGCGGGGCGAGGATCTCCTTGGCTTCCTTCGCCTCGACGCCGGCGTCGGCGAGCTTGCGGCCTGCCTCATCGAGCAGTGACTTGAGGCGGGTGGATGACTCGCGCGATTGGTGACCCGCTCGCGATGTCGGCATCAGGATGGTCACCTTGGGCCCTGAGGCCTCAGCCATCCTCTTGAGATCAGTTGGGTCAACGTAGTCAAATGAACCGAGAGTATGAGTGACGTCCATACACAGAGCTTAGCGATGCAGGTCACGCTTGTGAACTGGTGCCAACAGGCGAGACCTTTTGTTTCTGCTCTCACGGCGCCCGTATCCCGCAGATGCGGACTCCGATACGATGGGTATCCGGCCGGTTGCGCGCCTTTCCGCCGTTGTCACGGCATCTGCGCCGGCACCCTGCATCTGAAGGGATGTCACTGTGAAGACCGTTCACCTCAAGACCAAAGAGATCCGCAGCCGCGACGAGCTCGCCGACCTGCTCCAGCAGCTCGCCGACCAGATCGCCGAGGGCACGCTCGTGTTCCGTCAGGGCGCTGAAGAGACCCGGCTGGAGATGCCGAGCTCGGTGCGCCTGTCCGTCGAGGTCGTCGACGAGGACAAGCCGGCGACCGAGCAGAAGCCGAGCAAGGGCACCAAACGCGAGGTGGAGGTCGAGATCTCCTGGCGGGTCGGCGAGGACGGCCCGATCGCAGCCGACGAGCCGCTCACTCTCGGCTGAGCCCTGTGTCCCTCGCGCGGCCGAGTCCGCGCTGCTGCCGGTGGCGTGCCCGCACCTGGAAGAACCGCACAACCGCATAGACCGAACCGATCACCGGGGCGAACAGCGCAGCCATGACAGTGAGCGGGTAGCGGGCGGTGTCACCGGGATCGCGCCGGGTGCCAGCCGCGCAGGCGATGCCGATCAGCCAGATGATGAGCACCGTGCCTTCGGTGAGATTCAGACCCAACATCGCCGCTTCCTTCCCTCACGAGCCGGCGACAAGCCTACCGTCTGACCGGCGGGTCACCGTTCGGTGACGAAGCCTTCGTCGACCATCCAGCGCAGCGCCACGTCGACGGGGTCATCACCGTCGACGTCGACCTGCCGGTTGAGCTCCTGCATCTGCTCGGTCGTGAGCTTCTCGGCGATCGGCGCGTAGAGGTCTTCGAGTTCGGGGTACTCCTCCAGCGTCTGCGTGAAGAACACCGGAGCGGCGTTGTAGGCGGGGAAGAACTGCTCATCGTCTTCGAGGACGAGGAGGTTCATCGCCTTGATCCGCCCGTCGGTGAGATACACATTGCCGAAATTGCACTGGCCGTCGGCGGTGGCTGCGTAGATCGGGCCGGCGTCGTAGATGCCGATATTGTCCTCCGGGGTGCCGTCGGGCTCACCGCGCGGAATTCCATAGGCCTCCAGTAGCGGGGTGAGGCCATCGGGTCGGGAGTTGAACTCGGCGGCCACGCAGATCGTGCGCTCTTCCGGCGGCAGTTCGGCCAGCTGCGACATCTTCGTCACCTCGCCGAGCTCGCCGGGCGCATCCGAACGGATCGCCATGCCGTAGGAGTTGTTGAGCTCGGCGGCCTCACCCCAGGTCAGGCCGTTGGCCAGATCGGCGTCATGGACGGCTTCCCACTGGTCGTGCGGGTCGGGGATGCCCTCCTCTTCGTTCAGGTAGGTCAGCCATGCGGTGCCGGTGTATTCCCATGTCAGATCGGCCTGCCCGCTTGTCATGAGCTTGCGGGCTGAGACGCTGCCGGGCACATTCGTCAGGTCGGTGACGCTGAATCCGGCGGCCTCGGCGGCGATGACGGAGATCTTGCCGAGGATCACCGCTTCGGTGAAGTTCTTGCTCGTCACCGTGAGCGCACCGCCGTCAGCCGCGCCGGGGATCTCCTCGATCGAGGCGGCGTCGACCGAGGGGATGTAGGCCGCAGAAGGCTGCAGTCCGCAGGCGCTGAGCGCCAGTGCGCTCAGCGCTGCGATCCCGGCGCCAAGGCGGTGGGCCCGGTGGGTGTTGCGTGAACGGTGGATGCTGCGTGAGCGGCGGGTGCGGGGCGTGTCGGTCATGCCAGTCCCTTCGGGCGGACGAGGAGTTCGACAAGGCGTCCCAACCAGTCGACGACCAGGGCCAGCAGCGCGACGATGACGGCTCCGGCGATGAGCACCCGCGACAGGTCAAGCGTCACACCCGTGGTGATGAGCAGGCCGAGCCCGCCGCCGTTGACGAAGGTCGCCAGCGTTGCGGTGCCGACGAGCAGCACGAGTGCGGTGCGGATGCCGGAGAGCATGACCGGCACCGCCAGGGGCAGTTCGACGCGGAAGAGCACGGCGGCAGCGCTCATGCCCATGCCGCGGCCGGCTTCGATGAGCTGCCGGTCGACCTGGGTGAGGCCGACCATCGTGTTGCGCAGCACCGGCAGCAGCGCGTAGACGACGAGTGCGGCGATGGCGGCCTGCAGGCCGAAGCCGAGCCAGAACCCGAAGAGCACGATGATGCCGACAGCCGGGGCGGCCTGGCCGATGTTCGCCACGGCCATGACCGGTCCTGCCGCCCGGCGCAGGGCCGGGCGGGTGAGCAGGATGCCGAGCGGGATCGCCACGGCGAGCACGATGACGGCTGAGACGACGGTGAGCAGCAGGTGCTCACCGATGAGCGAGACCACCGCACCCGGTGCCAGGGTGGAGGATTCGACCTCGGAGAGCTCGGCGGCCAGCAGCCACCAGCTGAGCGCGGCGAAGGCAGCGATGATGAGTCCGGCCTGCACGATCAGGTCCCGGACATCGCGGCGCTGCCCAGCTGTCAGTGCACTCACGGCGCGCGCTTCTCCGCCTCGACCGCGGGGTCCTCAGGCTCCCCAGCGGTGGGGTCCTGGCGCTCCCCAACCGCGGGATCCTCGCGTTCCTGGGCCGCGATTGCCTCATCGGTGTTGCGGCCGGTGCGCCCGTCGTCTGCCGGGATCTCGAACTCCTCGGGCGTGTTCTCTCCGCGCGGGGCCTGCGCGGCGGTGCTGTGGGCGCGGCCGTTGAGGCCGGAGATGACGTCCATGATCGTGTCGACGGTGACGAGGCCCAGCATCTGGCGGCGCCGGCCGACGACGATCGCCGAGGACGTCGTCGTCACGAGCATCGAATCGAGCGCGTCGTTGAGTGAGGCGCGGTTGTACACCACCGGCAGGTCCTCATTCACCTGCGTCGGCAGGGTGGTGAGACGTTCGAGCTGGCTGGCGATGAGCCAGTCGACAGGCCGGTCAGCCTCATCGACGATGACGACATAGTCCTCTCCGGCGGCACGCATCGCCTCCACCGCCTCGGCAGCGGGTGCGCCGGCGCGCACGCGCACCGGTTTGGTGAGCGTGACGTCGTCGAGGCGGGAGAGCGAGAGCTGCTTGAGCCCGGCGCCGGCACCCATGAAGTCCTCGACGAAGGAGTTAGCCGGCTGGGCGAGGATCCGCTCCGGGGAGTCGTACTGGGCGAGGATGCCGCCTTCGCGGAAGATCGCGATCCAGTCGCCGAGCTTGACGGCCTCATCGAAGTCGTGGGTGACGCACACGATCGTCTTCTTCAGCTCGGAGTGGATGGCGATGAGCTCATCCTGCAGCCGCTGCCGGGTGATCGGGTCGACCGCACCGAAGGGCTCGTCCATGAGCAGCACCGGCGGATCAGCCGCGAGCGCCCGGGCGACACCGACGCGCTGCTGCTGGCCGCCGGAGAGCTCGCGCGGGAACCGGTCGCGGTAGGTGGCAGGGTCGAGGGAGACGAGTTCGAGCAGCTCGTCGACGCGGGCGCGGATCCGGCTGGCATCCCAGCCGAGCATCTTGGGCACCAGCCCGATGTTCTTCGCCACCGTCATATGCGGGAACAGCCCGCCGGACTGGATGACGTAGCCGAGCCGGCGGCGCAGCTTGTCGGCATCGAGGCTGGTGACATCCTCACCGTCGATGAGCACCCGGCCGGAGCTCGGCTCGATGAGCCGGTTGATCATCTTCAGCGTCGTCGTCTTCCCGCAGCCCGAGGGCCCGCAGAACATGACGATCGAGCCGGCCGGGATCTCCAGGTTGAGCCCGTCGACGGCCGGCGGCTTGTCCTTGTCGTAGCGTTTGGTGATCCCCTCCAGGGTGATCGAGACCCCCTGCGTGCCGGATCCGGCCTGCGTTCCGGACCCGCCCGGCTGGCCGGTGCCGGTGCCGGGAGCGGCGCCCACCGCCTCGGGCGCGGCGGATGCGGTGCGATGGTTCTCAGACACGGATACCCCTCGGAGTGGTGAGACGGCCGACTGCCACGAGCAGCAGGTCGAGGATGAAGGCGAGGATGATGACGCCGACGACGCCGACGACGACGGATTCGAGTGAGTTCGCTCCGCCGAGGCGGTCGAGGCCGGAGAAGATGAAGGCGCCCAGGCCGGGGCCCAGGGAGTAGGCGGCGATCGTCGCGATGCCCATCACCATCTGCCCGGAGACCCGGACACCGGCGAGGATGACCGGCCAGGCCATCGGCAGTTCGACGGTCAGCAGGGTGCGCAGGCGGCTCATGCCGATGCCGCGGGCGGATTCGACAACCTCGCTGGGGATGCCGGAGAGCCCGACGAGGGCGTTGCGCAGGATCGGCAGGGCGGCGTAGAAGGTCACAACGATGACGGCGGGGATGACGCCGAAGCCTACCGGAGCGATGAGCAGGCCGACGAGTGCGAACGACGGGATCGTCAGGCCGATCGCGGAGACGCTGTTGGCGGCCGCGGTCATGACGTTCGATCGGTAGGACAGCACCGCGATGCCGACTGCGATGACGGTGGCGAGGATGAGGCTCTGGCCGACGAGGCTGAAGTGCTGCCAGGAGGCGAAGAGGATCTGGTCAGAGCGCTGGGTGAAGTATTCCCACACGGATCTGACTCCCCTCGGCTGCTACGGCGTCCGCCGCAAGTCAGATGCCCGGGCTGGACGTGGTGCGTGTGTTCCTGGTCAGCGAGTCTATACCCAGCTGCGCCGATTCTGCGCTGCTCGGCGCATCACATCCGCCCACCGGGCTGCTGAGGGTCAGGACTCGGCTGCCGTTCCCGCTCCCGAGGCGGTGGCCGCATCCGCGGTGGTGGCCGCTCCCGAGGCGGTGGCCGGCGGCGACTGCCCGGCGCCGGGCAGCGGGCAGCTGCGCTCCTTGCGCACGCGGGTGACGAAGGCCCAGGCCAGCAGCACGACCGAGCCGAGCGCGAGGATCGGCTGGACGGGCGCGAAGTACTGCAGCGCGCCGGCATAACCGAGGGCCAGCAGCACGAGTTTGTTGCACACCGGACAGCCGACGGCGAAGAAGGTCACGATCGCCCCGGCGGCACCGAGGCGGCCGCTGCGCTGTTCGGCCTGCGCGCCGGTGTCACGGCGGGCGACATAGGTGGCGGCGACGAGTCCGGCGAGCACCGCATTGGCGATGAGCACCGGCCACGCCCACCAGGTGGGCGGGACATCGCGGACGAACAGCGGCGTGTCGATGAGATCGGTGGGGATGGCGACGAACAGCACGGTGACGAGTGCCGCTGCCAGTGCGAACAGCCAGCGGCGCGGTTGCCAGGCGGCAAGTTCAGCCAGCATGAGCATGTCCCCTTCAGCGCGGCAGCCGAGCACCTGCGCCCGGCACTGCCTGTGTCATCCGCCCCTGACGATACCGTAGGCTCCGTAGGAGAGCCTGATGGCGGCCGGCCCCTGAGCACTCACGGGCGCCGGTGCAGCGCTGCCGCCCTGTGGCCCGATCTCGAACGGAGGAGCTGCCGTGACGATCACCATCCCGCCGCCGAATCCGCGCCCCCACCCGTCTCCGTTCCGGCCGAGCTTCGGCACCACTCCGGCCGCTGTCGTCGGCATCCAGGAGGAGGTCAACCTCTTCGCCCGGGCACTCGACGGCGCAGTGCGCGGGCGGGCGACGCTCGTGACCGGCACGCGCGGGGTCGGCAAGACGGTGCTGCTCAACACCTTCGGCGAGGTCGCCGATTCCCGGCAATGGGTGCCGGTGCGCGAACAGGCCTCGCCCGGTGTCGTGCAGCGGCTGACGGAGGCGCGGCTGCCGCAGCTGCTCGAAGACCTCGATACCGCCGAGACGACGAAGTCCTCGACGGTCGGCTTCACGTTGCCGGTCATCGGCGGCGGGCTGACGACGCGCACGGAGTCGACGATCCAGATGGTCCCGGATCTGCGGCACCGGGTTATGCAGGTTCTCGACCTGCTGCGCCCGCACGGCACCGGCCTGCTGCTGGCCCTCGATGAGGTGCACCGGACGAATGTCAGCGAACTGCGGGAGATCACCGATGTCGTCGCCTATGCGATCGCGGAGAATGCACCGCTGGCGTTCGTAGCTGCCGGGCTGCCGGCGACGATCAACAAGCTCGTCAACGACGACGTCTCGACGTATCTGCGGCGTGCCGAGCGGATCGAGCTGAAGAACTTCACCGCCGATGACACTGCCGTCGCGCTGCGCCATCCGATCGAGGAGGCCGGCCGGTCCATCGAGGCTGATGCGCTGGCGGCCGCTGTCGAGGCGTCTGAGAACTATCCGTATCTCGTGCAGCTCATCGGCGACTTCGCGTGGGAGGCCGCCGCCGAGGCGCCGGTCATCACCGCAGCGCACGTCGCCTGGGCAGTCGAACAGGCCAGGCCGGCCATGTTCCGGCAGATCCACGAACCCACCCTGGCGGGACTGTCGGATCGGGACCGGGACTACATCTTCGCGATGAGCGTCGATGACGGGCCGTCACTGACCCGCGATATCGCCGCACGGCTGGGCGTGACGATCCAGCATGCCGGGGTCTACCGCAGCCGGCTCATCATCGACGGCGTCATCATGGAGGCCGGTCGCGGCAGGGTCGAGTTCGCCATCCCGTACCTGCGCGACTATCTGCGGCAGGCCCACAGCCGCTGAGGCTGCGGTTCTTCCCGCTGAGACTGCGGCTCAGTGGCCGGCTTCGGCGAGCTCCTTCTCGATCGTCTCGCGGAACACCTCGGCCGGCTGCGCACCGGAGATCACCGAATCGTTGATCGCGAAGGTCGGCACGCTCGTGACGCCCAGGCGCTGCGCCTCTTCGAAATCGGACTGCACTGCATCGTGCAGCGCCTCATTGTCGAGATCGGCCTCGAACCTCTCCAGGTCCTCGACGCCAGCGGCCTTGGCGTGCTCGATGAGGACCTCGCGCGGCAGATCGGGGTGGCCGCTGTCCGGAGCATCGCCGAACACCGCATGCTGGAAGTCCCAGAACATGCCCTGCTCACCGGCCGCACGTGCGGCGACGGCCGCCAGCGCGGATTCTTCGCCGAAGACCGGTGCGTCACGCCATTCGACGCGCATCCGCCCGTCGTCGACATAGTCGCTGACGAGATCGCCGAGCGTATCGCGGTGGAACTTCGCGCAGAACGGGCAGCGGTAGTCAGCGAATTCGATGAGCACCACCGGGGCGTCGGTTTCGCCGAGCGCAGTGGGGTCGTCGTCGATGCGGCGGGAGAGATCGAACTCCTGCCCACTGGCCGCAGCAGCCTCGCCGGATGCAGCATCGCCGTCGGATCCACCAGCTGCCGCGTCATCCGCGCTGCCGCCCGAACCGGAGCTGCCGCCGAATCCGGAGCCGGCGATGAGGCTGAAGACGAGGATGACGGCCAGCAGTCCTGCTGCGATCGTCCAGGGCCAGTTGCGGGCCAGGAAACCCTGGGCTCGGGCAGTGCCGCGGTTCATCTGCGCTCTCTCCTATGCTGATAACGACTCATCTGACTCGGCAGTCCGACAGCCACCATACTGGGGTCAGCTGAGCGCATGCTCAGACGGGCGGCGCAGCAGATGCAGTCAGCAGGCAGAACCGTCAGCTCCAGCAGGAGGGTAAGACATGGCAGCTTCGGCGCCGAGGTGGAAGCAGATCCACGATGATCTGCGCGCTCGGATCGCTGCCGGAGATTTCGCCGATGGCTTTCCCGGTGAACTGCAGCTGGCCGCTGAGTACGACGTCTCCCGCGGCACGATGCGCCACGCGCTGCGGCCGCTGCGCGAGAGCGGCGTGTTGACGGCCAACCGCGGGCAGCGGCCCCGGCTGCTGACGACCAGCCCATCGGCCTATGGCGCGATCTATTCGCTGTTCGAGATCATCTCCCACTCCGGGCAGGAGCCGCTGTCGGACACGCTGGCCCAGGAGATCGTCACCGATGCCCGTGCAGCCGAACGGATCGGTCTGCCCACCGATGCGGAGGTGTTCCACTTGGCGCGCATCCGCCGGGCCAGCGGGCGGCCGGTGGCCGTCGACCATGTGTGGCTGCCCTCCGCACTGGGCGAGCCGATGCTCACGACCGACTTCACGCATGAGGCGGTCTACCATGTGCTGGCTGAGACGGCGAATGTACACATCGACGGCGGTCATGAGGATGTCTCTGCGATCCTCGCCGGACCCGATGAGGCACGGCTGCTCGACTGCGCGATCGGGGCGGCGCTGCTGCGCTTCGAACGGGTCGGCACCTCCGGCGGGCAGCCGGTCGAGTACCGCACCGGCGTGCTGCTGGGAACCGAGCTGAGCATCACCCACCGCTTCTGAACAGGCGGCGGTGAATGACCGCGAACCCCGCTTCCGCAGAAGCAGGGCCCGCAGCAGGTTCAGCTGGCGGTCATCACGCGTCGATCTGGCCGGAGCCGTCTTCGAGGTGGGCGCGCAGGAACCACTGGAACTGCTCGAGCTCGAAGGACTGGCCGGTGAGCATGTCCTCGGTGACCGGGTCGAGTTCGCTGGTCTCGGCGATGCTGGCGCGGTGCGAGGAGATGACACCGTCGTAGACGCGGTTGAGCGCCCGGACGTGGTCGAGGGCGAGAGCACGATCGACGTCGTAGTCCTCCCACGGACGCTGATAGGTCATGCGTCCGGGCACGCCGACGGGGCTCGAGCCGAGCGCTGCGATCCGCTCGGCGATCGCATCAGCGAAGCCGCGCACCACCTCGACCTGCGGGTCGAGCATCTCGTGGATGCCGATGAAGTTGGGTCCCACGACATTCCAGTGGGCGTGCTTGAGGGTCAGGTGCAGGTCGTTCATCGAGTTGAGGCGGTCCTGCAGGATCTCGCAGACCTTGGCGGCATCCTCATCTGTCATACCGGGAATCGTGAATGGGCGCTTCGTCATCGTGATCCTCCACTTCGTCGCAGACGGGCGGTTGCTGCCATGTACAACACCAGCTGCCCTGCCGCTATTCCATCACCGGCTCTGCGGCCCGCATCCCGGTGCGCACCGGGGTGCGCTCCCAGCCCGAGGCGGTCGGCAACGATTTCATAAACAGCCGGTCACGAGATGCCATCAGCGCTGAACGATCGTTTGCAGCTGTGAGTTGGCCAACAATAGGCTGGGAGAACCTGACTGACGGTGCCGCCGATGAGCTCGCCGACGCGGCGGCATCGCCCATCTATGAGGAGAACGACACAACTATGCGCACACGCACCACCACCATCCTCGCCGGCGCTGCAGCTGCAGCACTCGCCCTCTCCGGCTGCGCCGGCGGTTCCGGCGAAGGCGAGGGCGACCTCGGCACCGAGTTCATCACCGTGGCCACCGGCGGCAACTCCGGCGTCTACTACCAGGTGGGAGCCGGCATGTCCCAGCTGTTCACCGATGAGCTCGGCTCGGATTCGACCGTGCAGGCCACCGGTGCCTCGGTGGAGAACATCACCCTGCTCAAGGACGGCGACGCCGAAGTCGCCTTCGCGATGGCCGATGCCGCAGACCAGGCCCTCAAGGGCGAGGGACCGTTCGAGGAGCCCGTCGAGAGCATCCCGGCGATCGCCAACCTCTACGAGCAGTACCTGCAGGTCATCACGCTTGAGGACAAGGGCATCGACTCGATCGAGGACCTCAAGGGCAAGCGCGTGTCGGTCGGCGACGTCAACTCCGGTGTCGAGCTCAACGCCCGCACTGTCGTCGAGGCCTACGGCATGAGCTACGACGATTTCAACGCCGACTACCTGCCCTATGCCGAGGCGATCGACCAGATGAAGAACGGCCAGATCGACGCCGCGTTCGTCACCTCCGGTCTGCCGAACTCCTCGGTCACCGACCTGGCGACCACCCATGACGTCAAGGTCGTCCCCTTCGAGGGCGAGGGCCTGGACAACCTGCTGGAGTACGAGTTCTTCGGCGAGGGCACCGTGCCGGCCGACACCTACGACAGCGCCGAGGACGCCACCACGGTGACGATCCCGAACCTGCTGCTGGCCAGCCCGGATCTGAGCGAGGACGCCGTCTACGACATCACGAAGACGATCTTCGACAACATCGATCAGGTCCACGCCACCCACAACGCAGCCAAGGACATCACGGTGGAGAACGCCCCCGATGTCGTCGTCACCGAGCTGCACCCGGGCGCCGTGCGCTACTTCGAGGAAGTCGGCGCGCTCTGAGCCTGAGCCCGTCGCGTGCCCGCCCGCATGAGCCCGTCCGCGGGCCGGGCCGGACGGTCACCCGGCGGGCGGCGCTCAGCCGGTTCGCCGGCTGGGTGCCGGCACTCGCGGCCGTGGCGCTCACCGCCTCGGCTGCGGCGCAGGCCACCGTTCTCTTCCGCCACCAGCGCCGCCCGCGCGAGGTCTACCGGAAGGTGGAGGTCAGCCGCGCGGCGAGGATCTCCCTGTCCTGGATCCACTCCGTGGACCACACCCCCTGGATCGAGTACTACACCCTCAGCCGCAGCGGCTTCCTCCTCGACTGCACAGACCTCGCCCTCACCGGAGCCGGCGCCCCGTCCGAGGCGCCGCACGTCGAGAAGGTCGGGAGCATGCTGCGCTACTGCGGCCTGGACCGCCGCTTCGACGCGGTGCGCTGGATCCACTCCCACGACGTCGACCACACCATCAGCATCAACGGCCATCAACTCCTCGCAGCAGCCGACCTTCCCCACCGCACCCCGGTGGAGATGGTCCTCGCCTGAGAGTCGGTGACAGCGGTTTCCGCTGGAGGAGCAGAAAGGACACACGATGAGCACACCGCAGACGCCGCAGCCCGACGGCGACATCATCCCTGAATCCGGAGTGGTGACCTCCGAGGCCGCCACCGGTCAGGAGACCCTGGAGAAGTTCGACCGGGAGTCCCGCACCCGCGAAGTCTGGGACACGTGGCTGGCCTGGCCGGTCGGCATCGTCGCCGTCGGGCTGTCGCTCTACCACATCTCGACCGCGCTCTTCGGCGGCCCGCCCACACTCGTGCACCGCGCGATCCACGTCTCCGCTGTCCTCGTGCTCACCTTCGCGCTCTACCGGCCCTATGCCAAGGAGAAGCGGCAGACGACGCCGTGGTTCGACTACATCCTCATCGCCGCCTCCGCCTCGGTGGCGCTGTACCTGGCGATCAACTACGCCGAGCTCGTCACCCGCGGCTCCCGGTTCACGATGACCGATGTCATCATCGGCGCCGTGCTCGTCTTCACCACCCTGGAGGCGGCCCGCCGCGTCACCGGCTGGTTCCTGCCGGCACTGGCGGTGCTGTTCATCATCTTCGACATCTACGGCCGGTCGATGCCGGGCATCATGCGCCACCGCGGCTACGACCTCGACCGGATCCTCAACTACATGCTCACCTCGACGGAGGGGATCTTCTCCACCGCGATCGGGGTGTCATCGACCTACATCATCCTCTTCATCCTCTTCGGCGCGTTCCTGCAGCGTTCGGGCATGGGCCAGTTCTTCAACGACATCGCCCTCGCCCTGGCCGGGCAGACTCGCGGCGGCCCGGCGAAGGTCTCCGTCATCGCTTCCGGCTTCCTCGGATCGATCAACGGCTCGGCGATCGCCAATGTCGTCACCACCGGCGCGTTCACGATCCCGCTCATGAAGAAGATCGGCTACCAGCGCAACTTCGCCGGTGCCGTCGAATCCGCCGCCTCGGTCGGCGGACAGATCCTGCCGCCGATCATGGGCGCGGCCGCCTTCATCATGGCGGAGACGCTCGGCATCCCGTACCGCGAGATCGCCCTCGTCGCGATCGTGCCGGCGCTGCTGTACTATCTCGGCATCATCATGCAGGTGCATCTGCGCGCCACCCGCCGGGGCCTTGAGGGCATCTCCCGCAAGAACCTGCCGGCGGTCATGGATGTCATGCGCGAGCGCGGCCACCTGCTCATCCCGCTCGCCTACCTGCTGTACATGCTGTTCTTCTCCGGGCGCACGATCCTGTTCTCAGCTGTCACGACGATCTTCGTCACTGTCGCCGTGGCGATGCTGCGCAAGACCACCCGGATGAGCTTCAAAGACATCATCCTGGCGCTCCGCGACGGCGCCGTCACCGCGGTCTCTGTGGCCGTGGCCTGTGCAGCGGTCGGCATCATCGTCGGCGTCGCCAGCCAGACCGGCTTCGGCGTCAAGCTCGCGAGCGCGATCGTGACGATCGGCGGCGGTCTGCTGCTGCCGACGCTCATCATGACCGCGGTGGCCTGCATCGTGCTCGGCATGGGACTGCCGTCGATCCCGGCCTATATCGTCACCGCGACGATGGCTGCTCCGGCGCTGGCACAGCTGGGCGTCGAACCGCTGGCCGCCCACCTGTTCGTGTTCTACTTCGGCCTGTTCGCCAACATCACCCCGCCCGTCGCGCTCGCCGCGTTCGCGGCCGCCGGCCTGTCAGGCGGCAGCCCCATGAAGACCGGATTCACGGCGATGCGTCTGGCCCTGGCCGGCTACATCGTGCCGTTCGTGTTCGTGTACAACCCGGTGCTGCTCATGCAGGACGTCGATGTGCCCACCGCCGTCCGCGTCATCGCCACCGCAGCGATCGGCGTCATCCTCCTGGCCGTCGCCGCCGAAGGCTTCCTGTTCGTCACAGTGCCGTGGGTGCTGCGGATCGCGCTCGTCGTCGGCTCGATCCTGCTGCTGACCCCGAATGTCGTCTTCGACCTCGTGGGCGCCGGAATGCTCGTGCTCACCCTCGGTGCGATCATGGTGATGGCCAAGCGGGTGGACAAACTCGCCTGGCGGTACATCTGACCGAACGCGTGAGGCCGAGTCCCGGATGCGGGACTCGGCCTCACGCGTTGAGCATCAGGTCAGTGCGTTGCTGTCGTCTGGGTGTAGAGAGCGAGGCGAGGGCCGTCGGCCGATCTGACGTAGACGCTGGTCATGACCGCTTCGAAGGGCTCTTCGCCCGCGCGCTCAGCTGTGGCCCGGTACACCAATGCCGCCGCCTCCGCTCCGACGCGGACGATCCGCTCGTCGCTGATCGTGTAGCTGTCCCATGCCGGCGCCTGGTCGAGGGACGCGACCACGGTGTCCCTGTCCATCATGAAGCCATTCACGAGGACCATGACGGCATCTTCGGTCATGAGGGATCCGTAGAAGGACGATCCGGTCTGGTTGCACAGCGCATCCCATCCCTGACGTTCGAGCGAACTCAGGGCTGGCAGAGTCATCGTGTCCATGCAGCCGACTCTATTGCACGATCCCAGAGGAGATCCACGGGTTCGACCTCTCCGGTCTCGTGATCCCAGACGCGGGTCGCGTCATCCCCGGGGCAGCACCATGAGCGCGTTGCCCGCTTAATCGTCGCCGGGATTGGTGCCTGCCTTGGGCACGGCACCTCCGCCGAGCAGCTGCCCGATCGGGACGACGGACCTCGCCACCTTGCTCACGTCCTTGCCCTCGGCGGTAGACGGCGGCGGATAGAGCAAGATGCCCTGATCCGGCGTCAGGGCCGCGACCTCCTCCTGCCAGCCCGGCCAGCGCAGGCCGTCGAAGACGACGTCCAGCCCACCGCCGAGCACTGCCGCCAGGAATGCCGAGTAGCCGCCTCCCAAGCCGTCCCAGGTGAGCGTGTCCGGCCCGAAGTAGCAGACTTCCCCGGGCTCGACGCCCAGCGCGCCGCCGTCGATGGCGAACTGACCGCCGAGGACGTCATGCCCGATGACAAGCGCCCCGGTGGCACCGGGCTGAGACCCGCAAAGGCCACTCGCTTCGGCAATGCTGGGCAGCTGTCCGCTGCCGCCGCCGTAGAGCCGCACCCAACCGTGGTCGGCGATGATGCCGCCGGTGTGCAGCGCCACGGCACCCATCGTCGACGCAGCGGTGACCTGCAGGTTCCACAGTGAGCGCCGGCCCCGCTCGGGATCGACGGGCAGCTCCTCAGCGTCGGAATTTGCCAGCGCCTGCTGAAGATAGGGCCAGGCTGGATCATCGACGGCGATGAGACTCTCCACGTCGCGCGCCGGGGTTTCTTCGGGCGTCATGGCCTCACCTCAAGTTGGATGGCGGTCTGTTCGTCGTCACTAATACACGGCTGCCAAGACGACGCGGTCTTCTCGTGTTTGTCGCGCCCGAGAACCACTACCCTCTGGTCAGCGCTGTCACCGAAGTCCTGAGACATCACATGTGCGCGGAGTTTGAGGAGATTATCTAGTCCGCAATCGGCGGGCTCACGTGGGTGGGCAACAGTGTTGTGTCTAGCGAGGTAGACGCCGTTTGTCTATCACAATAGACTCGAGGTGTGACGAAGCGTCGGGACATCATCAAGAAGGTACGCGCACACGCCAATAGCAACGGGTTGCCTTTCCGCATGGAGGAAGGCGGTAGGCATACGAAGGTGTGGGTGGGTGACCGACAGAGCGTGATTCCCCGACACAGCGATATCAACGAACTGACCGCGAAAGCCATCTACAAGCAGTTGGGAGTGGAGCAATGACCACCTACACCGCAAAGGTCACCCGCAGTGGGGACTGGTGGGCTGTCACCGTCCCCGAGGTTCCGGGACTGTTCACCCAAGGTCACAGCCTCGCCGAAGTTGTCGAAATGGTGCGCGACGCTTTGACCCTGTACCCGGACGTGGAACCGGATCCTGACTCGGCCACCATTATCTTTGAATCAGATGACGAGGCCGCCCACGCCGCTGTTGTCGCCTCAAAAGCCAATGCTGCAGCGGAGCGGGCGAAGGTATCCGCAATGCGAGACATGGCAATTGCGGCGCGCCGCCTGGTCTCACAGGGAACCACCTACCGAGATGTGGCAATGCTGTTGGGAGTGTCCCATCAGCGGGTGCAGCAACTCGTGAAACGTGTCGCCTAACCTCAAGCCCAGCCAATCACCTCGAAGTCGGCTCTCGCCCAGTAAGGCAACTGCAGCAACGAAGGAAATCGTCGAACGCAATCCCTCAGCCCGTCGTCCGCGCCATACATGTCCACCGGCGTCGAGACTACAGGCAGGAGACAGCCAACCTTGATCTTGAACAGTTGGTCTTCAGCCCATACCTCTGCGTCGCTTTGCTCGACAAAGGCACCGTCGAGGTCGACGGCAACGTCACCTTTCGATTCCGCGACGGCAGCACCCAAGTAGTCGCCATCAAGCAGTAACCCAGTAGCAACGTCTACACGCCCACCACGACCTGGTGGGCGTTCGCCGTTTCCGAAGGCGCTGACGAGTTTTGGACAGGAATCGGCTGGCACTATCACCCACGTAAAGACGGGGATCCCCATTACCGCAAGCTCTTCGTTTCCCAGAAGATCGGCCCAAGACCTTCGCTCGCTGGAAGTGAACCAGTCAGGGGGCTAAATCGTCGTTCGCGCGCGTTTGTATCCAGCGTGGCATGAGAGTTTCGCACACCGCAGCGGCGCTTCCCGCCACGACCGGGCGCACCCGGCTCAAGCGACACCGTCGCCGCGCGGCGCCCGCATGTTTCGGCCGGCAGCTGGGTTGCAGCCGGCAGCCAGGCTGCAGCGCCCGTCAGTCGTCGGAGCGGTGGGCCTCACCGGACTCGCCGTCGACGACGACCTCGAAGACCTCGCTGTCCTGCTCCGGCGCGATCTCGATGACATAGGCGCCGGCGCCGTCGCGGGTGGTGAGCTGGATCTTCGTCATCTTCCCCGGCAGCACATCGAGGGCCGCGGACTTCGCCTCATCGAGGTCGACGGTGTTCTCCAGGTCGAGGGTCTCGCCGCCCTCACCCTTCTCGGTGTCTTCGGAGATGACGTCACCGCTCATCGCGTCGAAGGCCGCGGTGTAGGTCTTGTCCTCAGAGACCATCGTGATGTCGTAGCGGATGACATCGTCCTTGGCGAGCGCAATCTGGATCTGCTGGAACTGCCCGTCGAACTCCTCCTGTGCCTTCTTCTGCGCGTCTTCCCAGCTCAGCGCCGGTTTGAAGTTGGCCAGGTCGTGCTCGTCGCCGGAGTTCGGCGGCCCCTCGGTGCCCCGCGGGTCGGCCGCCGTCTGCGTCTCTGGGCCCTTCGCGGGTTCGGAGTCGTCCTTCGAGCAGCCGGTGAGCGCGAGAGCTGCGGCGCATACGGCGGCTGCGGTCACCGCCAGGGACCTGCGGGTCATAAAGCGTCCTTTCGGATTGCCGGGCAGACGTGCTGGGCACAGTCTACTTACGCGCCGCCGCCTGCCGCCTCCGGGCCGCACTCAGCTCCCGACCGCCCAGACCGCCCGGACGCCGCGCCACCGGCCTGCCACAGCACCCACCTGCCGTGCCATCCACGCTTCAGGCGGTATCGTGGTGGGCAGCCGGTCCGCCCGGTGCCCTACGGTCAGCTCAAGGAGGATTCCAGCCATGTCTTCACTGGTGAAGTTCGCCGAGGCGACGCTGTTCTTCCTCGAGACCCTCGCCTGGCTGGCGGTCGCCTATGTCGCCTTCGTCCTCGTCGGCGGCGGCCTGTTCTCGTGGCTGGCAGCGGTCGGCGCGCTCTTCATCGTCATCCTCCTGTGGGCGCTGTTCGCCTCCCCCAAGGGCTTCCTCGCCTCCCGCGCCTCCGTCATCATCGTGCGCAGCCTCGCCTACCTCTGCGCTGTCATCGGCCTCATCATCGTCGGCCCCGCCTGGGTCGGCATCGCACTCGGTGTGCTCCTCATCGTCTGCGAGGGGCTGCTCATCTGGCAGAACAAGCACGAGGCGCTCATCGCCACCCGCCCGACCGGCCGGCACTGAGGGGTGCTGCGATGATCCGCAGAACCCGGTTCGCTGCGGCGAGCCATTCCGGGCACCGCTGCGCCCGCACGGACTACACGCGCGCCTGCCAGGCTGCCGCCGCCGAGGTGCTGGCACGGTATTCGACGTCCTTCTCCCTGGCCGTACGCACCCTGCCGCCGGAGGTGCGGATCCACATCACCGCGATCTATGCGATGGCCCGGGTCGCCGATGAGATCGTCGACGGCGGCATGGCCCAGCTCAACGCCGCGCAGCGGCAGAGGGAACTCGACGCCTTCGAACAGCGCATCGCCGCGGCGGTGGCGACCGGCGCCTCGGCGGATCTCATCGCCCACGCCTTCGCACTGACTGCCCGCCAGGTGGGCATCGGCCCGGCCGAATGGGAGCCGTTCTTCGCCTCGATGCGCGCCGACATCCGCCCGCAGGCCCACACCGAGGAGTCGGTCGCCGCCTATATCCACGGCTCGGCTGAGGTCATCGGCCAGATGTGCCTGGCCGCGTTCTTCCAAGGTGCCGTTCCCGAGGCGGATGCCGCGTCCCTGCGCACGGGCGCGATGGCGCTGGGGGCGGGTTTCCAGAAGGTCAACTTCCTCCGCGATCTGGCTGAGGACACGCGGCTGGGCCGCAGCTATCTGCCCGGGCTGGGCGCAGCCGGGCTCGATGATGCCGCCCGCGACCGGATCGTCGCCGAGATCGACGCGGATCTGGCGACCGCCGGCGCCGTCATCGGGCTGCTGCCGGCCCGTGTGCGCCCTGCGGTGCGGATCGCCCACGCCCTGTTCGCCGAACTCAACCGGAGGCTGGCCCGCACCCCGGCAGCGCAGATCCGCACGCAGCGGATGCGGGTGAGCAATCCGCGCAAACTCGCCCTCGCCGCCCGCGCACTCACCCGCGCAGGCGCCGGCGGTGAGCGACCGTGACAGACACGGTCGTCATCGGCGGCGGCATCGCCGGACTCGCCTCCGCTGCGCTGCTGGCTGCCGCAGGCCACACCGTCACGCTGCTGGAGAAGAACGCCGAGCTCGGCGGCCGGGCCGGCCTGCACACCGAGGACGGCTTCACCTTCGACACCGGCCCGAGCTGGTACCTCATGCCCGAGGTCTTCGATCACCTCTTCGCGCTCCTCGGCGGGCCGAATCCGCTCACCCTCGTCGACCTCGACCCGGCCTACCGGATCTTCACCGCACCCGGCAGCCGCAGCGGAACCGGCCATGCCTCCGAACCCGGCAGCGCTGCCCCTGCCGCACCCGTTGATGTGCCGGCCGCACCCGTCGATGTGCCGGCGGGACGCGAGCGGGTGCTCGAGCTGTTCGACCGCCTCGAGCCCGGCAGCCGCGCAGCAGTTGCCGCCTATCTCGACTCCGCCTCCCGCACCTACCGGCTGGCCCTCGACCACTTCCTCTACACGACCTTCTCCACCCCTGCCGGCTTCGCCCACCCGGAGGTGCTCGCCGGCCTCGGTGAGCTCACCGGTCTGCTGAGCACCTCCATGCAGGATCGGATCGAGCGCACGGTCAGCGATCCGCTCGCCCGGCAGATCCTCGGCTATCCGGCCGTGTTCCTCGGCACCCGCCCGGAGACCGCGCCGGCGATGTACCACCTCATGAGCCACCTCGACCTCGTCGACGGGGTGCGCTACCCGCTCGGCGGCATGCACACCCTCATCACCGCGCTGGCCGAGCGGGCGCGCGCCCTCGGCGTCACGATCCGCACCGAGGCCGAGGCCGTCTCCCTCACCCACCACAGGCCCGGCCGGCGCGTCGGGGGTCGGCTGCCCGGCCGGCGCGCGCAGCTGGGCGAGGTACTCGCCCGCACCCGGCACGGCCTGGAGGTCTTCTGCGCCGAGGCGGTCGTCGCCGCCTGCGATCTGCACCATCTGGAGACCCGCCTGCTGCCGCGGGCCCTGCAGACCCGGCCGGCAGCCAGCTGGAAGCGTGCCGACCCGGGGATGGGTGCGCTCGTGCTGCTGCTCGGCGTCGAGGGCCGCCTCGACGGGCTGGCGCATCACAATCTGCTCTTCACCGCCGACTGGGAGCAGAACTTCGATGCGATCTACCGTGACCGGCAGATCCCGAATCCTGCCTCGGTCTATGTCTGCGCGCCTTCGCGCACGGACCCGCGTGTCGCCCCGGCCGGCTGCGAGAACCTCTTCGTCCTCGTCCCCTGGCCCGCGGACGCCTCCCTGCAGGCGCATGACCCGGCGGTGCAAGCCTATGCCGACCGGATCATCGAGCAGATCGCGCACTGGACCGGACACCCGGATCTGGCCGCTCGACTGCGGGTGCGCCGCGTGCTCGCCCCGGCAGATTTCGCCCGCGACTTCCATGCCTGGTCCGGCACCGCGCTGGGCCCGGCGAACACTCTGTCGCAGTCGATCTTCCTGCGCGGACGGGTGCGCTCGAAGAAGGTCGGCAACCTCTTCTACGCCGGCGCCTTCACCGCGCCCGGGGTGGGGCTGCCGATGTGCGTCATCAGTGCCGAGAACGTCCTCAAGGCCTTCCGCGGCGACCGCAGCTCCGGCCCGCTGCCCGTGCCCGAGGCGGTTGCGGCTCCCGCAGCCGAGGCGGTGGTCCGGTGAGCCTGCTGTACCTGGCCTGCCTGCTCGTCTCGCTCGCGGGGATGGCGCTGCTGGACTGGCGGCACCGGCTGTTCTGGTTCGCTGACTGGAAGCGCGCCGCCCTCGTCCACGGGGCAGGACTGGCCGTGTTCCTCATCTGGGATGCCGCAGGGATCGCCGCCGGAGTGTTCCACCGCGGCGACAGCCCCTATATGACCGGCATCAACCTGGCCCCGGAGCTGCCGATCGAAGAGATCTTCTTCCTCTTCTTCCTGTGCTGGCTGACGATGGTCGTCTTCACCGGCGCGATGCGCATCCTCACCCGGATGCGCGATGCCGACGACACCGGTGCCGCTGCCCCCGCCGGGCCAGCCGATACCGCCGGGCATAAGCCGGGCACGCACGAGCCGGGAGGTGGGCCACGGTGACCTATGTGCTCATCAACATCGTCTTCCTCATCCCGGCCGCCGGGCTGCTCTTCGCCGCACTCCTGCGGCTGCGCACCTCGGATCCCTCCTCAGCCCGGCTCGGCAGCCCCAGCGCTGATGCCCACCGGCCCGCCGCCTCGGCTCCGGCTGATCCGTCGATGACCGCCTCGCGTTCGCGCATCCACCAGCGGGCGCTCATCATCACCGCTGCCCTGCTCATCGGACTGACGATCATCTTCGACAACCTCATGATCGCCGCCGGCCTCTTCTCCTACGAGAACCACCTGGGGATCACGATCGGGCTCATGCCGATCGAGGACCTGTCGTACACCCTCTTCGCCGTCGCCGCGCTGCCGAGTCTGTGGCTGCTGCTCGGCCGCCGGCGTGCGCCACGGCAGCGGAACGAGCGCCCAGGCCCAGCCGAGCACAGCACCCCAGACGGGCACGGCAACGCGGGTGATCGGGGCGCCCGGTGAGGACACTCAGGCTGCTGGCCGGCACCTCGCGCCCGGTCTCGTGGATCAACACCGCCTTCCCGTTCGGGGCAGCGTATCTGCTCACCGGCGGCGGGGTCGATGCGGTGTTCGCGCTCGGCTGCCTGTTCTTCCTCATCCCCTACAACCTGGCGATGTACGGCATCAACGACGTCTTCGACTACGCCTCCGACATCCGCAATCCCCGCAAGGGCGGCATCGAAGGCCAGGTCACCGACCCGCGCCACCACCGCACCATCCTCATCGCCGCGGCCGCCTCCTGCCTGCCGTTCCTCATCGTCCTCGCCTGCGCCGGCAGCTGGCAGGCGAACCTCGTGCTCGCCATCAGCATGTTCGCCGTCGTCGCCTACAGTCTGCGGGGCCTGCGGTTCAAGGAGATCCCGTTTCTCGATGCGCTGACCTCCTCGACCCATTTCTCCTCCCCCGCCTGGTACGGTCTGGCGCTCACCGGCGCGAGCCTGGACCGCGACATCTGGCTCATCATCGCGGCGTTCTTCATCTGGGGTGCGGCCAGTCAGGCCTTCGGTGCGGTGCAGGACATCGGACCGGACCGGGCCGGCGGCCTCGCCTCGATCGCCACCGTCATCGGGGCCCGGGCGACCGTGCGGGCGGCGAGCCTCGCCTATCTGCTCGCCGGGCTCCTGCTGCTGGCCGGGACGACGGTGTTCGTGCGGCTGGCCGCTGTGCTCGCGGTGCCGTATGTGCTCAACACCGCCCGCTTCGCCACCGTCACCGATGACACCGCCGAACGCGCCCGGGCCGGCTGGCAGGTGTTCCTGTGGCTCAACTACGCCGCCGGCTTCTGCGTCACGATGCTCATGCTCGCCGCGGTGCTCTGAGCGCTCCGTATACTGTGCCTCATGGTCCTTGTGCATCGCGCCCAGCAGGCATTTGAGTCCGCCCGTTCGCGCACGAAGCGCGCCGTCAGCGACGCCAAGAGCAATCCGGCGACCCTGCGCCGGGCGATGAACGCCTGGCCGGTGTTCCTGGCCGCCGGTGTGCGGGTCCGCCACATCGCCCCCGACTGGTCCTCAGCCGTCGTCGAGCTGCGGCAGGGCCAGCTGAATATGAACTACGTCGGCACGCACTTCGGCGGCACCCTCTTCGCCATGTGCGACCCGTTCTGGATGATCCTCATGCTCCGCCGCCTCGGGCCGGACTACATCGTGTGGGACAAGGCCGGCGAGATCGACTTCAAGCGTCCCGGCCGCGGCACCGTCACCACCGAGATCCACCTCGATGATGCCGCCGTCGAGGCGATGCGCACCGAAGCCGACCGTGAGGGCAGGGCCCTCATGTGGTTCGAGAACGACATCATCGACGCATCCGGCACCGTCGTGGCCACCGTGCGCAAACAGCTCTACGCCCGACCCAAGAACCGCTGACACCTGCGGGCCGGCAGCCGCTGCCGGCCCGGCCTGCCCGTCTCCGCGCGGAGCTGTGCGGAGAACCCGAATCTGTGCGAAGGAGCCTGATGTCCGACCTGCATGTCATCGCCCTCGGCGGCACGATCGCCGCAGCGCAAGCCGCGACCACTGATGCCGGAGGGGTGCTGCCCTCTGCCACGGCCGCAGAGATCACCGCAGCCGCCGGCCTCGACTCCCTGCCCGGCGGCGGACCGGAGGTGAGCTTCGACCAGGTCGCCCAGGTCGGCTCGCCGAGCATCACCTTCCAGATGCTCGATGCGGTGCTCGCCTCTGCCCGGCAGGCCCGCGCCGACGGCGCCCGCGCCGTCATCGTCACCCAGGGCACCGACACACTGGAGGACACCGCCTTCATCCTCGCGCTCATGAACGACACCGGGCTGCCGATCGCCGTCACCGGTGCGATGCGCAACCCCACCCTGCCCGGCGCTGACGGCCCCGCCAATGTCCGCGCCGCCGCGCTGGCGGCCCTTGATCCGCGGCTGGCCGGGCTGCCGAGCGTGCTCGTCTTCGCCGATGAGGTCCACAACCCGCTCACCGTCACGAAGGCCCACACCACCTCGGTTGCGGCCTTCACCTCGCCGGGAGCCGGCCCGCTCGGCTGGGTGAGTGAGGACCGGGTCGTCCTCGCGCACATGCCGGCCACCCTGCCGGGCACCCTCACCGTGCCCGATGCGGCAGACGCCTCGGCAGCGGAGACGCCCCGGGTGGCGCTCGTGGCCGCCGGCTTCGATGACGATCTCGCCTACCTCAGCGGGCTGGCAGACGCCGGATACGCCGGTGCGGTCATCGCCGGGGTGGGAGGAGGACATGTCTCCGACCGCGCCATCGAATCCGTTGCGGCGCTGGCCGAGCAGCTGCCAGTCGTGCTCGCAAGCCGGACCGGGGCAGGCGCGGTGCTCGAGCGCACCTACGCCTACCCCGGTGCCGAGATCGACCTGCTCAGCCGCGGCCTCATCTCCGCAGGCGTGCTCAACGCCTGCCGGGCGCGGCTGCTGCTCATGCTCGCACTGCGCGCCGGCGTGCCGCGCGAGAGCCTGCCCGGAGTGTTCGCCGCCTTCCGCGGCTGATCAGTCGGCGACCTTGATGATCGTCTTGCCGAAGTTCCTGCCTTCGAGCATGCCGATGAAGGTCTCCGGGGCGTTCTCCAGTCCCTCGGTGATGTCCTCGCGGTAGCTGATCTTCCCCTCAGCGACCCACTGGCCCGTATCGCGCAGGAAATCGCGGTACATCTCGCGGACGAACTCCAGCTGGATGAAGCCGCGCAGGGTCAGGCTCTTCGTCAGCACCGAGGCCATGAGCGCAGCCGAACGGTCCGGGCCCGAGGGCGCCTCGGTGCGGTTGTAGTTGGCGATGAGCCCGCACACCGGCACACGCGCATAGGTGTTGAGCCGTGGCAGCACCGCATCCCACACCTGCCCGCCGACGTTCTCGAAGTACACGTCGATGCCCTCCGGGCAGGCCTCCTTGAGGCGGCCGCGCAGGTCCGGCTCCTTGTGGTCGAGGGCGACGTCGAAGCCGATCTCCTTGAGATAGGCGACCTTCTCTGGTCCGCCGGCGATGCCGACGGTGCGGCAGCCCTTGATCTTGGCGATCTGCCCGACGGCCGAACCGACCGGGCCCGAGGCGGCGGCCACCGCGACGGTCTCACCTGCCTGCGGCTTGCCGATCGCCAGCAGCCCGGAGTAGGCGGTGAAGCCGGTCATGCCGAGGATGCCGAGTGACGCACTGGCCGGGGCGACCGACTCATCGACTGGATAGGCCTCCTTGGAAGTCGTGAGGCTGTAGTCCTGCCAGCCGCCGTAGTTCTGCACCACATCACCGACCGCGAGCTTCGGGTCATTGGAGGCGACCACCTCGCCGACGGTGCCGCCGATGATGACATCGCCGATCTCCAGCGGAGCGGCATAGGACTTCGCATCCGACATCCGCCCGCGCATATACGGGTCGAGCGACAGGTACCGGGTGCGCACGAGCGCCTGCCCCTCACCGGGGGTCGGGATCGCTGATTCGGCGAGTTCGAAGTCCTCGGGAACCGGTGCGCCGTGGGGGCGGCGGGCGAGGCGGATGCTGCGGTTGACCGTCATGGGATCTCTCCTTTAGCAGTTGTCGAACGACTGTTCAATACTCTAATGCCGCTGGCCGCCCAGCGTCGAGGTGCTGATACCCTCAGGCCATGACGAGCCTGCCCGACCCACGCACCGACGCTGAGATCCCCGGCTTCCTCACGGCCCTCGAGCTGCCCGGCCTGGCCGATATCCACATCCACTTCCTGCCTGCGCGGATGCAGCAGAAGGTGTGGGCGGTCTTCGACAATGCCGCCGAGGTCGACGGATACGACTGGCCCATCACCTACCGCTTCGACGTCGCCACCCGGCTGGAGATCCTGCGCGGCTTCCGGATCCCGGCGATTCCGGCGCTGACCTATCCGCACAAGCCGGGCATGGCCGCCTGGCTCAACGACTGGAATGCCGCTTTCGCCGCAGAACACGCCGATGTCATCCACTGCGGCACCCTCTACCCCGAAGAGGGGGTGGGCGACTATGTCCGCCAGGCTCTCGACGCGGGAGCGCGGCTGTTCAAGATGCATGTGCAGGTCGGCGATTTCGCACCGGACTCCCCGCTGCTCGCCCCGGCATGGGAGGCGCTGGCCGCCGCCGAGGTGCCGGTCGTCATCCATGTCGGCTCCGGTCCGCGCCCGGGCCGGTTCACCGGGCCGGAGCACATGCGGCAGGTGCTCGCTGACTTCCCGCAGCTGCATGCGGTCATCGCGCATATGGGGATGCCGGAGTACCACGCGTTCGCGGATCTGGCCGAGGACTTCGAGCATGTGCACCTCGACACGACGATGTTCGCCACCGATTTCACCAACCGCATGGCGCCCTTCGATGAGCGCTACCGCAGCCGGCTGGCGGAGCTGCGCGAGCGCGTGGTGCTCGGCTCGGACTTCCCGACGATCCCGTATCCCTATGCGCATCAGCTCGAAGCGCTCGCCCGCCTCCGGCTGGGTGAGGAGTGGCTGCGCGCGGTCCTGTGGGACAACGGTGCGCGGCTGCTCGGGCTGCCGGCCCGCAGCAGCTGAGGCTCAGCCCTGCTGGGCGGCGCGCAGCAGCTGCCACTCCTCGCGCATCCACGGCGAGAACATGAACGGCACCGCCGCCACCGCCACATCGAGTGCGGTCGGCTCCACCCAGGCATGCTCGGCCACCTCCTCTGGCAGGGGCGCCAGATCGCCTGCGAGCCGGGCGGTGAAGACCGGGCAGATCTCGTTCTCCACCACGCCCGAGGCGTCGGTCGCCTGATAGCGGAAGGCCGGCAGCACCGTGTCGAGGTCCTCCAGCCGGCAGCCGAGCTCCTCTGCCGCCCGCCGGTGCACGGCGGCAGCGATCGGCTCGCCCGGCGCGGGGTGGCCGCACAGCGCATTCGTCCACACCCCCGGCCAGGTCTTCTTCCCAAGCGCTCGGCGGGTCAGCAGCACACGCCCATCGGCGTCGCTGATGAAGCAGGAGAACGCCTGGTGCAGCGGGGTCGCGGCAGTGTGGACCTCGGCCTTGTCAGCGACGCCGATCGCCTGCCCGTCATCGGACAGCAGCACCACCTGCTCGACCTCCGGATCTTCATCTGCCGGGTCAGCCTCGGGCATGGCCTCACCTGCGAACCATGCGGCGAAGTCGACGAGCTCGGTGTCCTGCCACGGAGCGGCTGCCAGCTGCACGCTCGCAGGGAACTCCGCCCGCTGCCGGCCGTCCGGGCCGGTCAGCAGCCGGGGCAGCGCATCGACCGGCACACTGATGGCTGGCCAGCCGAGGACGTTGAACAGCTGCGTATAGGCGCGGAAGGCCCAGCGCACGTTCTGGTCGGTGTCCTCCCAGCGGACCGGTTCGCAGCCCATCGTCGGGGTGAGGATGACATCGACGCGCGCGAACACCTCGGCGGCGGTCTCACGGATGCGTGCGCACTCAGCCAGCGCGTGCCGGTAGGCCTCCTCCGTCACCGACTGATCGTGTTCGAGATTGGCGCGCACCTGCGGCTGGAAGTCCCGATGGCCGGCCTCCCAGGCCGGGCGGTGGATGAGCCAGCTTTCGCGCGCCCGCACCGTCGAGTAGACCGCAGCGATCTCCGAGAGGTCGAAGGCATCTGCCAGGTCGACGAGCTCGATCTGCCAGCCGGCGCGCTCAGCTGCGGCGATGCGCGCGTCCAGCCACGGCTGCACGCGCTGTGCGAACCAGCCCCGGTCGCAGGCCCGCCCACCGGTGCCGCCGCCGTGACCGGTGAGCTCATCGACGGCGAAGACGCCGATGCGCACGCACCGGTCGCCGCCTTCGGCAGCCGCGTCGCCGCCTGCCTCAGGGTGGGCTGCCGCCTCGGCGCCAGCTGCGGGGTGGGCTGCCGCCTCGGCGCCGGCTGCTGCTCCCCTGGCCGGCAGAGTGCGGGCCTGCGGTATCGCCGGCACGGTGGCCTGACCGGGCACGGGTCCGGGGCAGGCCTGTGCGAAGCGCTGCCACAGCGGGGCCATCTCGGCCAGGGTGCGGGTGAAGAAGCCGACGGTGTCGAAGCTGTCCGACAGCGGCGCGACACCGGCGGTCGGGATGCGCCCGAGTGTGGGTTTGAAGCCGGTGATGGCCGCGCAGGCAGCCGGTACGCGCACCGAGCCGGCAGTGTCGGTGCCGATCGCAGCCGGGACGACGCCTGTGGCGACGGCGATCGCGGAGCCGTAGCTCGACCCGCCGGTAGTGAAGCCCGGCCAGATCGGGTTGATGCCGCGGCCGTGGACGCTCTCTTCGCCCATGATGCCGTAGGAGTGCTCCTGGCAGGTCGTCTTGGCCACCGGCACCAGCCCGAGCTGCGCGCACAGTTCGATGACCGCCGCCGAGGCGGTGGCCGGCTCAGCTGGGCGGACGTGGGAACCCATGGTCGTGAGTGAGCCGGCGATGTCGATGACGTCCTTGACTGCGATCGGCATGCCGGCTGCTTCCGGGTCGACCGGCAGGGTCTCGACGATCGCGTTGAAGGCGGTGCCCAGCTGCTGTGAGGCGGCCAGCGCCTCGGGAACGGTGGTGGCGCGGACCGGCTGGCCGGGGCGTGCGGCGGGGGTGTTCTCCATAGTCCATTCGTACCCCATTCACCTCCGGGCGCGTCGAGCCGGTCGGGCTGGCGAGCAGATGCACGGTTTGACATGAGTCGCTCTCACCCGCGTATCATTCAGATACCCCTATGGGTATTATTTCGGATTTCGTCAGAGGCGAGGCTGCCGCCGGGCAGCAGAGGAAGGAGGCACATCATGTGCCGACCAGTGCGATGCAGAGTGTGCGAGAAGACGACGTGGGCCGGCTGCGGCCAGCACATCGCTCAGGTCAAGGCTCAGGTGCCGGCCGGACAGTGGTGCAATGGCAAGCACACGCAGGCGGAGAAGGACGCCGCCGGCGGCGGCAAGGGCTTCTTCGCCCGGCTCTTCGGCGGCTGAGCAGTCAGCCTCAGGTCGGAGGCTCAGGCCAGGGAGAGGAACATCTTCTCCAGCTCGCGGACGTCGACCTCGGCTCCGCCCTCGGAGATGCAGTGCTGGAGGGTGTCGGCGATGATCGCAAAGCCGGCGCGGTCGACAGCTGAGGACACAGCGGCCAGCTGGGTGATGACGTCCTGGCACTCATTGCCTTCTTCGACCATCCGGACGACGGCGGCGAGCTGACCGTTGGCCCGCTTGAGTCGGTTGATCGCCGGCTTCAGCGTCTCGGTGTTGACCTGCATCGATTCCCCCTCCCAACGCCGCGGCGGCGCCTGTCAGCAGCCATCTTACTGGCTGTGACAGGCACCACCGCTGTGTCAATGCGCACGTTCACGCCTCGTGGGCGTCGGCTTCGTCACCTTCCTCGTCGGCGTCTTCTCCGTCGGCGTCTTCTCCGTCGGCGTCTTCACCGTCGTCGCTGTCATCGTAGTCGTCGAGGTCGCGGTAGACGACGGTGACGTCACCGCCTGAGCTGCGCAGGTTGAGCGGCACTGTCGTCTGGTCCTTCGACAGCGGGATCGAATCGATGTTGATCTCGTTCAAGCCGGAGCCTGTGGAACTGACGGTGTAGCCGACCGCATCGGTCTCCACGACATCGCCGATGCGGGGCACCGCAAGGTCGATGAAGCCGTTTTCAGTGCTCAGGTCGACACCACTGCGCGGCAGGGTGGCCTTGTCCAGCGAGACGTCGATCAGACCGCTCTCAGTGTCGACGCTCAGCTGGTCGGTGACCACCAGATCGGAGGCGTTGACGGCACCGAGGTCGGAGGAGACCTCGACAACCTCATGCCGGCCGTCGAGGCTGATCGCTCCGGTCCCGGAATCGATGCTCAGCTTCTTGGTCGTGAGGTCTGAGGCGTCGATGGCACCGATACCGCTGGACGCCGTGACCGTCTCGAAGGTGCCGCTGAGCCACAGAGCGGCAAGGTCGGATCGGACCTCCACGCCCATCGTCTCCGCCTCCTTCTCTGGGACTGTGACGCTCAGGAAGGAGTCGTAGTGGCCCGACGTCCGCGACGTCTCCTCAGCGTGCTCGACGGAGATCCGCGTGCGCTGGTCGTCTTCGTCGATCGAGAGCGAGGGGTTCTCAGTGGTGCCGACGAACTCGAATGCGACCTCGACTTCGCTCACCTCACCGGTAACGACCTCGACCCGGCCCACCGGCATATCGACGAGCAGCTCATCGGACGTGGGCGCGAAGGACTGGAGGTCGGTGTACTGGTGTGTGCGCACGACCTCGGCGAAAATGACCGAGCCGATCGACAGCGGCACGACGATAGCCAGCACGGCGACGATGGCGACGACCGTGCGGATGCCGGTGCGGGCACTGCTGCTGACGTTCTCGGGTCGGAAGGCCGTGGCCGGATCGACCCGCACCTCGTGCTTCCCCGGCCGGCCGCCGGCCGGTCGGTGGGTCTGTGGCGGCCCGTTGTAGCCAGGGCCACCGGGCTGGGCGGGTCCGAACTGAGCGGGTCCAGGCTGGGCAGGTCCGGGCTGGGCAGGCCCCTGCTGAGCGGGTCCGGCCGGGTGCATCGGCCGCGTCGGCGCATCGGGCTGCTGCTGGGGGTTCTCGTGATGCTGGGGGTTCTGTGGGAACGACATGGCGGGTACCTCCTAGGCCCCGAGGAACCGCAGCACTGCGAGGACGCGGCGGTTCTCAGATGTGTCGGCCATGAGGCCGAATTTCGTGAAGATCGAACTGATGTGCTTCTCGACGGCGCCTGCGCTGAGGAACAGGCTGCCGGCGATCGCAGAATTGGACTTGCCCTCGGCCATGAGCTGCAGGACCTCGCGTTCGCGGGCCGTCAGGACCGAGAGGCCGTCCTGTTTGCGGGTGCGCACGATGATCTGGCTGACGACCTCAGGGTCGAGCACCGTGCCGCCCTCGGCGACCTCGGTGACTGCTTCGAGGAACTCCTCGACATCGGCGACCCGGTCCTTGAGCAGATAGCCGAATCCGCCGGAGTTGTCAGCGATGAGGTCGCGCGCGTAGCGCTCCTCGACGTACTGGGAGAGGACGATGACGCCGACCTCGGGGTTCTGCGAGCGCACGAGCACCGCAGCGCGGATGCCCTCATCGGTGAAGGTGGGCGGCATCCGCACGTCGACGATCGCCAGGTCCGGTGCGCCCTCAGCCGACTGCGCCAGAGTGTTGAGCGCAGCGAGGAACTCATTGGCATCGCCGACGGCAGCGACCACCTCGTGACCGGCATCGGTGAGCAGCCTGACGAGGCCCTCCCGCAGCAGCACGGCATCTTCGGCGATGATTATTCGCATGGCACCTCCACTACCAGGGTTGTCGGGCCGCCGACCGGGCTGGTCAGGGCCCATGTGCCGCGGGCTGCGGTCACACGGTCGGCCAGGCCGGAGAGCCCGGTGCCGATCGTCGGGTCGATGCGCGCACCGCCGCGGCCGTTGTCGCTGACGCTCAGGTTCAGGCGTCCGTCCTGGACGTAGATCCCGACCCTGGCCTCGGTGGCCTGCGCATGCTTGCTGATGTTCGTCAGCGCCTCGGCGACGACGAAGTAGGCGACGGCTTCGGTCTCCGAGCTCAGGCGCGCCGGCTGCGGCAGCTGCATGGCACCTGGCGCAGCACCTGGGACAGCACCGGGCTGGGCTGGGACGGCGGGGCGCTCGCTGAGGTCGATGTCCACCCGCACCGGCACCGCGCAGCGCGCAGCCAGAGCTGAGACCGCCGCGTCGAGTCCCCGGTCGGTGAGCACAGCCGGGTGGATGCCGCGGGCGAGCTGACGCAGCTCATTGATCGACGCCTTCGACTCAGCATGCGCCTCGGTCAGCAGCTTCTTGGCTGCCTCCGGATCGGAATCGATCTTGGCTTTGGCCATGCCGAGCTTCATCGAGGTCGCCACGAGCATCGGCTGGACGCCGTCGTGCAGGTCGCGTTCGATGCGCAGCCGTTCGGTGGTCGCCGCATCGACAGCGCCGACCCGCGCCCGGTCGAGCGAATCGACCTCGGCCCGCAGCGCCTCGGTGCGGGTGGGCGGCAGCAGCGTACGGTCGAGGATCCGGTCGAGATACGGGCTGAAGAAGAGGATCACGATCGTGGAGGCGAGCGCCGCCAGGGCGGCCAGTCCGCTGCCGAGGCGCGAGCCGAGGCCCACGATTTCGGGGCCCACGAAAGCAGTGATGACTGGGTTGATGGCAGCAGCGCCGAACACGAAGCAGAACCCTGCGCCGATCGCGACGAGGACCCCGATGAACCCGCCGTAGAGCATCTTGATGTAGTGGTGCGCCGTCGAGCGCCAGAAGCTGGGGGTCTTGAGGATCAGCCACTGCGTGTGCATGAACCGACCGAACCCAAAGGGATACGACGACTGCGGAGTCGGCAGGGAGGTGATCTCATCACCGTAGATCGCCTCGGCCCGGTAGCGCTCGAAGCGGTTGACCGCCCGCTGCAGGAGGAACCAGAGGAACAGGGCGAGGAGTCCGATGCCGAGTGCAAACAGCCCGCTGACGCCGGCGACGAGGAGCGAGACCGGCACCCAGGCCCAGACGACGGCGAGCACGCCGGAGGCGATGACATTGAAGATGCCGAAGATCCCCGGGTAGCCCTTGCGCCACGTGCGCTCGGCGGCCTTGTCAGCCTTCGGGACCGCCGGCGGGACGATGGGTTCCGCGGCGCCGGCCGCAACAGGGCCATCGGCTCCCGCGGCGCCGGGCGCGGAGGCATCGCTCGTCGCCGCTGCCTCGGCTGCCGGCTCATCGGCTGCAGTTTCATCAGCTGCCAGCACAGCAGTCTCCGCAGTCTCATCGGCTGCAGTTTCATCAGCTGCCAGCACAGCAGTCTCTGCAGTCTCATCGGCCGGCGCCACCGGTCCGGAGGCGGGCAGGGCTGCGGTCGGTTCGACCGCCTCGGCTCCGGCTTCCGGCGCAGCGCCGCTGGCGCCCGGCAGTGGGAGCGTCTGATTCTCATGTGCCCCATCGGGGCGAGGAGTGGTGTTCATAGCTTCACCGTATGTTCGCCGCAGCAGCGCTGGGCATGGTGTCAACCGTCGGAGTCGGTCGGGTTTTCCCCACTGGTCTCCCCCGCCTCGGGAACGGAACCCACACCTCGGCGGCGGCCACCGGAACCTCACATGCCGCCCGGCACCACAAGCCGGCCGTCGAGGGCTCCGGGCTGGGCGCGGGCGTGGTTGGGGTACTTGACGGCGTCGTGGTGGGTGACGACGAGGGTGGAGTAGATGACGACGATGAGGGTGGAGACGAGCAGCTGGGTGAGCGATCCGCCGTCGAGGCTGTTGGGCAGCAGCAGATTGAACGCCGCCATCGAGTAGAAGAGGATGTTGAGGACGATGTGCAGCGCGATCGCCGCCTCCAGGCCGCCGGTGGCCCAGGTGACGAAGCCGGCGCCGAGGGCGAAGATGACGATGTCGACCTGGCTGACGAAGGTGTAGCCGCTGCCGAGCAGCAGCAGCGGGACCGGCAGCAGGATCGGCCACACCGGGTACGCCAGCCAGGAGCCGACCATCTGACCGAGGATGCCGCGGCAGACCATCTCCTCGCCGGCGGCTTGCAGCGGGATGAGCAGGAGCGTGGCGAGCAGGAGTGTGGCGCTGCCGCGGTCCGGCCAGTGGAAGTGGTCTTGGGCGACCGGATCGAAGATGAGCAGCAGCGAGGTGATCGGCACGGTGATGGCGGCGGCGAGCAGGATGCAACGGGCGAAGAGCTTCCACCGGAACCGGCCCTCGACGGAGAACAGGGTGCCCACCGGCCGGCCGGAGAACTTCATCGCCAGCAGGCAGGCCGGAATGCAGGCGACGGTCCACAGCACGATGAAGAACAGCACCGCCGGGTCGGTCATGCGCCTGGCGAAGTTATCGTCGAAGAGCGGTTCGAGCAGCGCCGGGATGAGGCTCTCGGTGATGAGCACCACCGGCACGAAGATGATCCCGGTGAAGATGAGGAAGAGCGCGAGGGTGAGCGCCCCGACGAGCAGCGGGCGCCACCAGCGGATGCCCGGATAGGTTTCGGCCATCCGGTAGTAGCGGAACACCGGGGTCTTCGCCGGGTCGAAGTAGGGAGGCTGGTAGACCTTGCGCATCACCGGCTCTCCTCTCTGCCCCAGTCAGGCGCCCGGCCGAGCGGGCGCGCCCAGCCGCTGCGAAGCCCCGTCTCGGCAGGCTCTCGGCTGGGAATCGTAGAGTACTGCATATGAATAGTAGCCGCTCTGCCGAAGCCGACCGGCCGCTGCCGCCAACCGAGCCGCAGCCGCTGCGCTCGCACACCCGCACGATGGTGCTGTTCTGGCTGGCGGCGATCTCCGGAGTGCTCATGTGCGCGGCCTATCACGGCCTGCAGCTCAACTCCGCCGGCGCGTTCGGCCGGGCGGTGCAGCCGGGGATCCCGAGCGTACACCTCATCGTCGACGTCATCCTCGGGATCCTTGCGCTCGCGATGCTGCCGGCGGCCATCAAGCACGACCCGATGGAGCGGCAGGACTCCTATGTCGGCCCGCCCTCGGCACTGGTCGCCGGGCTGGTGGTGCTGTGCGTCTGGATGGTCTCGGTGCTCGCCGCTCCGGCCGGCGCCGTGGTGCTCATCTCGATCGCCGCGCGGCTGTCGGTCAACTGGACGATCCCGGCATTCTGCGCCTCGATGCTGTCGATCATCGTCTTCCAGCTCGCTGTCGCGCAGGCTGATGCCTCCCCGTCGTTCTCACTCGGGGCGGTCGCGCTGACGCTCACCCTCATCGCGATGGGCAGCGCCCGCGGTGTTGTGCTGCGCCGGCAGGAGCGGGCCGAGGCCCGGCACCGCAGCACCGCACCGGCACCGCGCGCCTGAACAAGGGTGCTGGCGCATGCTGAGGCGCGGCGGTTGCGGCTACTGAGGCGGCGGTTGCGGCGCAGCGGTTGCGGCGCCAGACCGTCTCACCTCGGCCCGGGGCTCAGGTGCCGTCCGCGTGTCAGGTGCCGTCCGCGCCCGAGGCGGCAGCCGCCCCGGCCTGTCCGCTCGCCTCGCCGCCGTCCTCATCGGCGTTCTTCGTCCAGCCGAGGATGAAGGCGATGACGAAGACGGCGATGCCGCCGAGGGTGACGACGATGGCGTACGGCCAGGCGAAGCCGGCGATGATGAGCAGCGGTACCGCAATCGTCATGCCGATCTCGAACGGCGAGTAGCCCACATAGGCCACGCCGAACTCCTCGAGCGTCTTCGACTTCATCTTCGGGTCGACGATCTTCAGCAGTGCGATCGCGGTGGCGACCGAGGCGGTGGCCCAGCCCCAGCCGAAGATGCCGCGCTCGATCCACTGCTTGCCGAACATCGCCGGGCTGACGAAGCGGAAGAGAATGAGGCAGTAGATGAGGCCGACGACCATGAGGATCGAGAACGGCACGGCGAAGTCGGCGACGATCGACGGGACGATGGATGCCACGCCGAAGGCGACGAGGTAGTCGGTGGCGGAGCCGGAGACAGCGGAGATGGTGTCCCGGTCGACGTACTTCTTGGCGTTGCTCACGTCCAGGACTCCGCGGCCGGCCATACCGACGACGAAGGCGAGCGCGAACAGCGGGATGCTGACGTCGGGGAACAGCGCGCTCACACCCTGCTGCACACCATAGGCGCCGAGCACCGTCATGCCGATGACGGAGACGTGCATGGCCAGCGACTCCAGCGAGGACGGCGAGGAGGTCGCATGGCCGATCGCCGGGCGCTGGCCGATGGTCGAGATGAGGCCGGTGCGCAGCTCCTGCGGCAGCTCGGAGGTGTCGCCGATCTGCGAGGTGTAGCCCTTCTTCGCACCCCACTTGGCCATGATGATGCCGCCGATGATCGCCACGAGCGTGCCGATCGTCGCCGAGGTGAAGCCGAGGGTCATCGCAGCCTCCCGGCCGCTGTCCTCCAGGGAGCCGCCGATCGCCGCGGCGGTGCCGAAGCCGCCGACCCAGCCGACCGGCAGCATGAGGCCGAACCAGTCCGGGGCGTCGAAGAGGAAGGACAGCACGATGAGGCTGAAGAGCACCGCGATGCCCCACTGCAGGACGTACATGCCGGTGGAGAAGGACCACATCGCCCGGGCGCCCTTGAGCACACGGCCGGAGAGCTCCATGCTGTAGGGCATCGCGCCGAAGACGACGGCGATGAGGAGTGTCGAGTAGGTGCCGAGCTGGTCGCTGAAGGGCAGCCAGCCGAGCACGGCCGGGCCAAGGATGAGGCCGAGGATGCCGGCGGTGATCGCCGAGGGGATGAGCAGGCTCTGCACCGGGCGGACGTAGGCGCGGATGAGCTTGCCGACGAGCAGCAGGCCGGAGATGATGCCGACGTCGATGAGCAGGGTATAAGGGGTGTACTCCATCAGTGGTTCCTCCACAGTTCTGGGCCTTGCCGACAACTCGACGCTGATCTGCCGACATCGGTTCGGGGAGCACCGGGCCGACCGCCGGCTGATGGCTCTGAGCAGGCCGGACGCTGAGTGTTCCCTGAGGACAGGGTGTCGCGCCGACGCACATTCACCACCGCAACCGCCGCAGCCCGCGCGTCTGCGTGCGGCAGCCGGCAGCCGACGAAGGCAGCAGACGCACGGCGCCGGTCGACCCCTGGGAGTCGACCGGCGCCGTGGAGAGGCGTCCCTGCGGGGACGCCTCGGTGCCAGGGGATGCGCATCATTTCGGCGCCATGCGGATGGCGCCGTCGAGGCGGATCGTCTCGCCGTTGAGCATCGGGTTGGCGACGATCGACTCGACCAGCTGCGCATATTCGGCCGGCTGGCCGAGGCGCGCCGGGTGCGGCACCGAGGCGGCCAGCGAGTCCTGCGCGGCCTGCGGCAGCCCGGCCATCATCGGGGTCATGAAGATGCCTGGGGCGATGGTGACGACGCGGATGAGGGAGCTCGCCAGCTCACGCGCCATCGGCAGGGTCACCGCATGCACGCCGCCCTTCGAGGCAGAGTAGGCGATCTGGCCGATCTGGCCGTCGAAGGCTGCGACCGAGGCGGTGTTGATGATGACGCCGCGCTCCTCGCCCTCGGCCTCCTGCTGCTGCATGGCCGCAGCGGCGAGCCGGCAGACGTTGACGGTGCCGACGAGGTTGATGTTGATGACCTTGGTGAACTCGTCGAGGCCCAGCGGCCCGCGCTTGCTCACGAGCTTGCCCGGGGTGGCGACGCCGGCGCAGTTGACGACCACCCGCAGGCTGCCCAGCGAGGTGGCCAGGTCGACGGCCTTCTGCACATCCTCTTCGCTCGTGACATCGGCGGCGATGAAGTGGGCCTTCTCGCCGAGCTCATCGACGGCGGCGGCACCGGCTTCGGCATTGAGGTCGAGCAGCACGACGGTCGCGCCAGCAGCCAGCAGGCGTTCGGCGGTCGCGCGGCCCAGACCGGAGACGCCCCCGGTAATGAGGGCGACAGCGTTGTTCAGTTCCATGGGGTGTGATTCCTTTCACTCACGGGGCACGATCTGCACTATACCGGCCGCCTGCCGGCGTCCTGTGCGGCGGTCCCGGCACGGTTCCTGCCGGCATCCACCGCGTCCACTGGCAGACCCTCAAGAGGGCGGCACGCCCCGAGAAGGGCGGTCAGCCCTCAGAAGGTCAGCAGCTGCCGGTCTTCGAGGTGGCCGAGTTCGTTTCCGGTGAGCATGACCGCCCGGTCGGCGGCGAAGCGCACCCGGGTGATCCCGGCATGGGCGGGACGGAAGAGGAAATCGGCTTCGAGTCCGTATTCCTCAGCGAGGAAGGCATTGATGACCCCGCCGTGGCAGGCGATGGCGATCGCCTGCGGGTGCGGCACCGGTTCGCCGCTGCGCTCGGCTGCCTCCCGCGCCCGCATCGCACTGCCCGGCTCGGGCAGGTGCTGGCGCGCCAGCTCCCAGATCGCCGTGTGCACCCGGGTGCGGAACGCCTGCGAGCCCTCGCCCAACGGCAGCGCATCCCACTTGCGCGTGCGCACCATCGTCTCCGCCGCCTCGGCCGCGGTCTGGGCTCCGACGGCCTGTTCGAAGCTGAGGTGGGCGGGCACCTGCTGGAAGATCCCCACCTCGGCCAGCCGCTCGTCGGTGCCGACGCCGAGGCGGTGGCGGGCTGCGATCGCCGCCGCCGTGTCATGGGCGCGGGCGAGCTGGGAGGCGTAGACCGCCGTGATCGGGCGGGCGGCCAGGGCGTCCGCGGCGGCCTCTGCCTGAGCGCGGCCGATGGCCGACAGCGGCGGGTCGTAGGAGGCGGCTTCCGGGGTGTCAGGTCCGGGCCGGGTCTGCTGGCCGTGGCGGATGAGGAACACGTCGAGGCAGTCGGTGCCGCGGGTCAGCAGCGCGGCACCAAGCGTGCGGCCGAGGAAGCTGCTCATCGGCTGCCGGTGATGAGGTCGAGGCCGGCGAGGGCGAGCTCCTCAACGCCCTGCCCGGCCTGCTCGGGATCGAATCCGGTATCGCCCATCTGGCCTTTGAGGATGCGGGTGTAGACACCTTCGGAGATGCAGGCGAGCTTCCACAGCGCGAACCCGGCGTAGTAGTCGACGTGGGCGGCTTCCCGGCCGGCGGTTTCCTCGTAGCGGGCGATGAGCGCGGACTTCTCCGGGAAGCCGTCGGCGACGCTTGGGACCCAGATGTGGGTGAGGTTCGGGTCTGAGTACAGCATCGCCACCAGGTAGCCGAGGTCGGTGACGACTTCGCCGATGGCCGAGAGCTCCCAGTCGACGACCGCAGCGATCTCACCGGCAGGAGTGAAGATCGCGTTGTTGGGCTTGAAGTCGCCGTGGACGAGGCCGACGGCAGCCTGGGAGTCATCGGGCATGCGGGCGACGAGTTCGGCGTGGACTTCGCGGATGGCCGGCAGGTCGCGGGTGGTGATCGCCTCGTACTGGCCCAGCCAGCGGCGCAGCTGGCGTTCGACGAACCCGCCGGGCCGGCGCAGATCGCCCAATCCGACGGCGTCGATGTCGACGCGGTGGATGGCCGCGAGTGAGTCGACGAGGTTGAAGGCGGTCTGCCGGCGCTGGCCAGCGGGGATGCGGGCGAGGTCGGCAGGCGTGTTGAGAGGGAAGCCGGGGCAGTGGTCCATGAAGACGAAGGGGACGTCAAGGACGTTGCCGTCGTCGACGATGTCCAAGACGTTGACGACCGGCACGTCGGTGTCCTTCAGGGCGGCCATGATGCGGCCTTCGCGGGCGACGTTGTGGGCGCTGCCGCCAGTGTGGCCCAACGGCGGGCGGCGCAGCACCCAGCGGGGCTCGCCGTCGCACCGGACCGTGTAGGTGAGGTTCGACCGGCCGACCGACATGACCTCATAGCTGAGCCTGCCGGGGTCAGCACCGTGGTGCTCGGCGATCCACGCACCGACCCGCACGGCGTCGATGCCTGCCGGGACTCCGCTGCGCGCCGCCGGCTGCTGTTCCGTGTCGACCACCCTAAACCCCCTTATGAACAAACGTTCGTCTGCATTCAAAATATGGAGGTCGGGTCGCCGCTGTCAAGGCGCCCCCGCACGCGGGCAACGGCCGGTGACCGCCGCCTCGGCGCGGCAACCGGCTGTCGCCTCGGCAGGGCAGCCGGCTGTCGCCTCGGGCACGGGAGCCAGCTGTCACCTCGGGCACGGATGACGGAATTGAGCGATTGCTCGATAGAATGCCCGCTAGACTGAAAGCGGGCCACGACGAGGTGCGCCGCCCCGGCTGCCGCCTGCGCCGCCTGGCCCCCGCGAATCGAGACACGTCAGGAGCCAGCATGCGATCGTCCAACGGCAGGTCCGTCATCCTCACCGCCGCCCGCAACACCTTCGCCAAGAAGGGCTTCGACGGCGCCTCGATCCGCGACATCGCCCAGGAGGCGGATCTGAGCCTGTCGGCACTGTACTACTACTTCCCCTCGAAGCAGGACGCGCTGTTCGAGCTCATCCGCTCGGCGTTCGCCGGCTACATCGAGACCGCCACCCGCGTCATCGCCGACGCCGGAGACGATCCGATCGACCAGACCGCCGCTGTCATCCGGCTGCTCGTGCGCTACCGGGCGCACAATCAGCTCATCTCCCGGGTCGTGGTGCGCGATACCGAGCGGCTGGAGCCGGAGAAGTTCGAGGTCATCCACGAGCAGCAGCGGGCTTCGCGTGCGGTGCTCAACGACCGGATCGCAGCCGGCCAGGCAGCCGGGGTGTTCGACGTCGACGATGCTGAACTCGCCGGCCGCGCAGTGCTCTCGATCTGCAACTCGATCGCCCTGTGGTACCGCGAGGACGGACCGATCACCGTCGCAGAGCTCGAACGCAGCTATCTGCTCTACTGCCTGCGCCTGCTCGGCCGCGATCCCGCCGAGGCGGACCTTGACCGGCTCATGGAGCTGCCGCTGGCAGTGGCCGAAGACCTCGACTTCATCGTCCAGCCCGCAGACTGAGGCAGCCGCCCCCGAGGTGCCGGTCGCCTCGGCAGCTCCGCTCCCCGCCGGCCAGGACGACCTGAGTGCCCAGGCGGTGTGGGGTTATAGATAATAGGAGCATGTCCCGGATCACGTGCCCCACTCTGTCCCAGCGAGTGACGAGCGCCGCTGCGGCGGCGGCCCACATCAGCCATGGCGACAATGTCGCGATGAGCGGCTTCACCGGCTGCGGTTACCCCAAAGCGGTCCCCGGCGCCCTCGCCGAGCGGATCGACGCCGCCCATGCCGCCGGCGATGATTTCAGCATCGGCCTGCTCACCGGCGCATCGACCTCGCATGAGCTCGACGGCCTGCTCGCCCAGTCCAAGGGCGTGCACATGCGCGCACCGTTCAACACCGATCCGGACATGCGCGCAGCCATCAATTCCGGTGATGTCGAGTACATCGACACCCACCTGAGCCACCTGGCACAGCAGGTGTGGTTCGGCTTCTACGGCAACCTCGATGTCGCCGTCGTCGAGGTCACCGCGGTGCTGCCCAACGGGCTGCTCGTGCCCAGCTCCTCGGTGGGCAACAACAAGACCTGGCTCGACCTGGCCGACAAGGTCATCCTGGAGGTCAACTCCTGGCAGCCGCGGGCTTTCGAGGGCTTCCACGACGTCTACTACGGCACCAAGCTGCCGCCCAACCGCAATCCGATCCAGATCCTGGAGCCGACCCAGCGGATCGGCGACCCGTATCTGCACGTCGATCCGGACAAGGTCGTCGCGATCGTCGAGACCAATGCCCCGGACCGCGACAATGCCTTCGCCCCCGTCGATGCGAAGTCCGAGGCGATGGCCGAGCACCTCATCGACTTCCTGCGCCACGAGGTCCGGGCCGGGCGGATGCCGGAGAACCTGCTGCCGATCCAGTCCGGTGTCGGCAATGTCGCCAATGCCGTGCTCGACGGACTGGAGCATTCGGAGTTCGAGCACCTGCACTCCTACACCGAGGTGATGCAGGACAATCTGCTCAAGCTCATCGAGAGCGGGAAGATGGATTCGGTCTCCGCCACCGCCTTCAGCCTCTCCCGCGAGGCCGCCGAGAAGTTCAATGCCAACGCCGAGGCGTACAAGGGCAAGATCCTGCTGCGCACCCAGGAGATGTCGAACCATCCGGAGATCATCCGGCGGCTGGGCCTCATCGCCATCAACGGGATGGTCGAGGCCGACATCTACGGCAACGTCAACTCCACGCATGTGCTCGGCGCGAAGATGATCAACGGCATCGGCGGCTCCGGCGACTTCGCCCGCAACGCCTTCCTCAACTTCTTCGTCTCACCCTCGACGGCCAAGGACGGAGCGATCTCCGCGATCGTGCCGATGGCCTCGCACGTCGACCACACCGAACACGATGTGCACGTCATCATCACCGAGCAGGGCATCGCCGATCTGCGCGGCACCGCGCCCCGGCGCCGCGCGAAGAAGATCATCGACAACTGCGCCCACCCGGACTTCCGCGACCGCCTCCACGACTACACCGAGCGCGCCTGGGCTGCCTCCGCAGGCGCCCGCCACACTCCGCATCTGCTCGATGAGGCGCTGAGCTGGCATCAGCGCCTGCGCGACACCGGCCGCATGTGACAGGACCCGCGCCCGAGGTGGGGGCCGGCTGGCTGCCGGCGACCGGCGCCTCCGGAGCGGTGACCGGCGTCTCCGGAGCGGTGACCGGCGCCTCGGGAGCGGTTGTGCCAGTCTCGACACACTGCCGGACAGCAGCGCGGAATAGGGTCGCGGCTCGGATACGATCGAAGCGACAATGAGCCATCCGGCTCATCCCCGCCGATTTCGCAGGGAGGGACCATGAGTCAGCACGATCAGCCGATGCGCTACGGGCACCTGCGCGCCGCCGCCGATCGTCGGCGCGCAGGTGCCCTCCAGCGGGGTCAGCACTCCGCCGCATCCTGGTTTCAGCGCGGCAACCCCACCGCACCATGAGGGCCGAGTCCCCAGCGCACCAACAGGAGGACCATCCATGACCGACACCCCGTCCCAGCCCGGCGGCTCACCCCAGCCGTACGGCCAGCCCGCCGGCAGCCGGCCCGGCGGCTCCCACTCCGCCCAGCCCGGCTACGGCTCCCAGCCCGGTGCACAGCCGCAGGCCGGTGCGCAGCCGCAGTCCGGTTACGGCTCTCAGCCCGGCGGCCCGGTCGCCCAGCAGCCCGGCCAGGGCCCCAGCTCCGCCTACGGCGCCCAGTCCTACGGCGGCCCGCAGCCCGGCGCCGGCTACGGAGGTACACCGCAGAAGTCCTACATCCTCACATGGGTCTTCGCCCAGTTCCTCGGCGGCTGGGGCGTCGACCACTTCTACCTCGGCAGGATCGGTACCGGCGTGGCCAAGCTGCTGACCTGCGGCGGTCTGGGCATCTGGGCGATCATCGACGTCTTCCTCACGATCTTCGGCAAGCGCACCGACTCCGAGGGCCGGCCGCTCGAAGGATACGAAGAGCACCGGAAAATCACGATGTTCGTCTCTATCATCCTCATCGCACTCGGCGTGCTGTCGACGATCGCCTGGATCATCATCTCCATCGCTGCGGCAGCATCAGCCCCGGCCATGTACAACGGGTGATGGCCCGGCTGCGGTGAGCGCCTCACCGCAGCCACCGGATCGCACTGCGGCCGGGGCGGGTGCACTTCCCGTCCCGGCCGCAGTGCGCTTCAGCCCCTCACCGCCGTACGCTTGAGCCCCTGTCCGCCGGCAGGTGCGGCGATTAGAATGACCGGCATGAGTATTCCAAGCTGCAGCATCACCGAGATCCCCGAGGGTGCCAACATCCTCGATGTCCGCGAAGACGATGAGTTCGCCGCCGGCCATATCGAAGGCGCCCAGCACATCCGGCTCTCCGACCTGCCGGTGCGCTACGGCGAGGTGCCGATGGACGAGGACGTCTACGTCATATGCCGCTCCGGCGGGCGCTCGCGCACCGCGACCGAATGGCTGAACAAAAACGGCTTCGACGCCATCAACATCAACGGCGGCATGGGTGCCTGGCACCTCGACAACGGCCGTCCGATCGTCGGCGACACCGACGAAGAACCGCACGTGAAGTGACCACCCGCAGAGGCAATCCGACTTGCCGCCCAACCACCGCCTCGGGCGCGGCGTTCTCACCTGCTGGGACGCCGCACCCGCGTCGTCTCGGCTAGCTGGCCGCATGGCGAGATGATTCAGCTTTCGACTACGTTTCGGCGCGGGGCTCTGAGAAAGTGTGATTATGAATGTTCGTGCAGGAGAACCCGCAGCTGAGTCCGATCTGGTCTCGATCCCCGATCTGCTCGATGACTACCACGACATCGTCCCCGATCCGAGTGATCCCGCCCAGCGGGTGAGCTTCGGGACGTCGGGGCATCGGGGCAGCTCCAGTGCCGGGTCGTTCAATGAAGCGCACATCGCCGCGATCACGGCGGCGATTGTTGAGCACCGCCGGCAGCAGGGCTACACCGGTCCGCTCTACCTGGCCCGGGACACGCATGCGCTGTCGGAACCGGCGCTGCTGACGACGCTGGAGGTGCTCTCGGCCGCCGAGGTGCCGACGATGATCGATGAGCGAGACGGCTACACCCCCACCCCGGTGCTCTCGCACGCGATCCTCAAGCACAACGCCGCGCGCGGCAGCGCACAGGGCCTGGCCGACGGCATCGTCATCACGCCCTCGCACAACCCGCCTTCGGACGGCGGCTTCAAGTACAACCCCCCTCACGGCGGGCCGGCCGACTCGTCGGTGACCACCTGGATCGAGAACCGGGCGAACGAACTGCTCGAAGCCGGCTGGGAGAAGATCCCCCGGCAGGCATTCCAGCGGGCCTTCCACCTCGACGAGACGATGAACTTCGACTTCACCTCCAACTACGTCGACGACCTGGAGAAGGTCATCGACGTCGCTGCGATCCGCGGCTCCGGGCTGCACATCGGCGCCGACCCGATGGGTGGGGCGGCTGCGGACTACTGGCCGATCATCGCCGAGCGCCTCGACCTCAACATCGACGTCGTCAACGCCGAGGTCGACCCGACGTGGTCGTTCATGACGCTGGACTGGGACGGCAAGATCCGGATGGACTGCTCCTCGCCGCACGCGATGGCCTCACTCATCGCCAACCGGAACCGGTTCGACATCGCCACCGGCAACGACGCCGACGCCGACCGGCACGGCATCGTGACCCCGGATGCCGGGCTCATGAACCCCAACCACTACCTCGCTGCCGCCGTCGACTACCTCTTCACCCACCGGCCGGACTGGCCGAAGCACGCGAAGATCGGCAAGACTGCGGTGACCAGCGGCATCATCGACCGGATCGCCGCCGCCCGCGGCCGGGAGCTGTACGAGGTGCCGGTGGGCTTCAAGTACTTCGTGTCCGGACTGCTCGACGGCAGCGTGGGCTTCGGCGGAGAGGAGTCGGCAGGCGCCTCCTTCCTCGCCTTCGACGGCAGCGCCTGGACGACCGACAAGGACGGCATGCTGCTGTGCCTGCTGGCCGCCGAGATGACCGCAGTGACCGGCAAGACACCCTCACAGCTGTATGCCGGACTCGCCGCCGAGCACGGCGAAAGCGCCTACGCCCGCATCGACGCCCCAGCCACCCGCGAACAGAAGGCCGCGCTCAAGAAGCTCAACCCCGCGCAGGTCAGCGCCGATACGCTCGCCGGTGAGCCGATCACCGCCAAGCTCACCGAGGCTCCCGGTGACGGGGAGGCACTCGGCGGACTCAAGGTGACAACCGAGAGCGCCTGGTTCGCCGCACGCCCCTCAGGCACCGAGGACGTCTACAAGATCTACGCCGAGTCGTTCAGGGGCGCCGACCACCTAGCCGGGGTCCAGGCTGAGGCGAAGGCTGTCGTCGACGGGGTCATCGGATCACAGCTCTGAGATCGCCCGCGCACAGCGCAGACATCAACCTTGTGCGCAGCGCTGTGTGATGCAGAAGGGACTGCTCGCCGCATTCGGATACTGAGCCCCCCGCTCCGGCTCGCCCACCGCCTCGGGACCGGTTGCTGCTGGAGCGGTTGCTGCGTGAACGGTTGCTGCGGGACCGGTGCCGCGGTGACCAATCACACCACGGATTCACGCCTGTCGGCAGGCGGGTGCGGGGTAGACTGTCCTGATGTTCCGCAACTATCAGGAGATCTTCTCGCTGCCAGGAGCGCTGAAGTTCTCGCTGGCGGGGCTCATCGCGCGCTTCCCCATCGCCATCCTCGGCCTCGGTGTCGTCCTCTTCATCCAGGGAGTGCTCGGCACCTACGCGCTCGCCGGGCTCGTCGCCGCGGTCTTCATGCTCGTGCAGGCGGTGTCGAACCCGATCATCGCCCGTCTTGTCGACATCTACGGCCAGGCGCGCGTCATGCTGCCGATCGTCGGCATCCACATCATCGGGCTCATCGGGCTGCTGCTGGCGGTGTTCCAGGGCTGGTGGATCGGCTTCGTCTTCATCTTCGCCGGGATCTCCGGCGCCACCGTCGGCTCGCTCGGTTCGCTCGTGCGCGCCCGCTGGAATGCGATCATCACGAGCCGCAAACAGCTCGACACCGCCTTCAGCTGGGAGTCGGTGGCCGACGAGATGCTCTTCGTCACCGGGCCGATGATCGTCACCTTCCTCGCGACGGTCATCTATCCGGCCGCCGGCATCATCGCCTCGATGGTGACGACGGTCGTCGGCTCGGCGCTGTTCTACAGTCAGAAGTCGACCGAGCCGATCCCGCAGCCGCACCAGCGCGGCGCCGCCCGCGGCAAGGTGCTGTCGAACTTCGGCATCTTCGTGGTCGTCATCGCCCACGCGGTGCTCGGCGTCAAGTTCGGCGCCCTCGACATCATCGCCGTCGCCTTCGCCGAAGAGGCCGGGCACAAGCCGATGGCCGGCGTGCTCGTCAGCGCCATGGCGCTCGGCTCGCTGCTGGCCGGCATCTTCTACGGCGTGCGCACCTGGAAGGCACCCGTCCAGCGCCGCCTCGCCATCGCCCTCAGCTGCCTGGCCGCCCTCACCTGGCCGATGCTGCTGGCCAGCTCGATGCTCGCCTTCGGCGTCACGATCTTCACCGTCGGCCTCGCGCTCGCGCCCTCGCTCATCGCCGCCGCCTCCGTCATCCAAGAGCTCGCCCCACCCCACCGGCTGACTGAGGCGTTGGCTTGGATCGGCACCTCGCTGGGCTTAGGCGTGGCGATCGGCTCGGCGATCTCCGGCGTCGTCATCGACACCCTCGGCGCCCGCGAGGCGCTCATTCTGCCGGCCGTCTGCGCGACGCTCGCGGCGCTGCTGGCGATCGCGTTCAACCGGCAGATGGACCCGGCAACCCGCAGCCACGCCGCCCGCCAGAACCGCACGGTCATCAACACCATCACCGATGCCGACAGCGAGAACGGGGACGGCGGCCATGCGGATGGCAGCGAGGCTGCCGGCGACGACGATGCGGCTTCCGCTCAGAGCTGAAAACTCAACTGCGGCCCATCACTGGTACAACGTTCAACGATTCGCCTAAATGATTACCGGGCGGTTATAGTAAATCAGCCGTGGTGGTCAGGCTGAAAGAATGCGTGGCTGCCATGGCATTCAACATTTCTCCCCCATGCCCCGCTGGCCTGTGGGTATTCCCCGTTCCCGAAGCGGTGAGCGGGCTGCGTACGCAGCCACCGGCTGGCCCTTGGGCCGTCTGACAGACACCGGCCCTGCTATTACCTCCCGGTAATGATGCGTGCGGGCGGTAGCGTGAGACCATGCATCTCCTACTCGCCTGCGATTCCTTCAAAGGCACTCTTTCGAGCGCACAGATCGCCGCGCTCCTCTCCCGTGCGCTCATCCGCGCCGGCCACACCGTCACCGCACTGAAGCTGGCCGATGGCGGCGACGGCACCATCGAGGCCGTCACCTCCTGCGGGTTCAGCGCGCACACCGCTGTTGTCACCGGACCGCTCGGCACCCCGGTCGAAGCGACATGGGCCCGGCACGAAAGCACAGCCGTCATCGAGATGGCACAGGCCTCGGGCATCAATCTGCTCGATCCGACACCGGAGACCGCGCTGCAGGCCACCAGCTTCGGCACCGGAGAACTCATCACCGCCGCACTCGATGCCGGATGCACGACGGTCATCCTGGGCGTCGGCGGTTCGGCCACCACCGATGGCGGCGCCGGAATGCTCACCGCACTCGGGGCCCGTCTGCTCACCGCCGACGGCGCACCCGTACCGCCCGGCGGGGCCGGCCTGGAGCAGCTGAAGAGCGTCGATCTCTCCGGGCTCGATCCCCGGCTCACCGACCTGCGGCTGGCCTTCGATGTCGACAACCCGCTGTGCGGGCCGCGCGGGGCTGCTGCTGTCTACGGCCCACAGAAGGGTGCCGGGCCGACAGAGGTCGCTCGGCTTGATGCCGCACTCGCTCGCTTCGCCCCACGTGTCGAGCAGGCGGCCGGCGCCTCGGCGGCGGAGAGGCCCGGCGCAGGTGCCGCCGGAGGCGTCGGCTTCGCAGCCCTCGGCGTGCTCGGCGCGCAGCCGGTTCCCGGCGCCGACTACATCCTCGACCTCATCGGCTTCCACGCAGCCCTCGACCGGGCGGACGCCGTCATCACCGGCGAGGGCCGCATCGATGAGCAGACCCTGTCAGGCAAAGGCCCCGGCGCCGTGCTCGCGGCCGCCGGCGAGCGCGGGCTGGAGCGCATCGTCGTGTGCGGCAGCGCGGCCGTATCGGCCAGTCAGCTCAGCGAGCTCGGCGCCGGAAGCCCGCCACCGCCTCGGGTGCGGCTGCATCAGATGACCGACCTCGCTCCCCTTGACGACTGCCTCGCCGAACCCGCAGCCGTTCTGCGCCGGCTGGCTGAGCAGATCGCCGCTGAGCTGCCGTCACCGGAGGCACCGCAAACCCGCTGAATCGACCGATCCCCGGCCGAGGCGGCGGTGCGGGTGTGCACCTCCTCGACCGGGGATCGGTGGGAGTCCGGATATCAGATCAGTTGTCGCCTTCGGTGCCGGGCAGGCCCTGGCGCTTGCGCATGAGGAGCAGCAGCACGAGAGCGACGACCGCCAGTCCGCCGATGCCCAGCAGGATCATCATCGGCAGCGAGAGGCCGGTGGCGTCATCGCCGGTGAGCTCGCCGCGCTCAACAGCCTCACGGTCCGGGGCGTCGACGGCCGATCCGCCGAGGCCTGCGGACTCACCGTCGGCGGCTGCGTCCTCGCCGGACTGTGCTTCGCCGCCACCGGAGCCCTCATCGGTGATGGTGAAGTCGAAGGTGCCGCTGATGGGGTGGCCGTCCTCGGAGACGACCCGCCAGTTGACGGTGTAGTCGCCGGGCGCGAGGTCATCGGGCAGCGCGGATGTGACGGTGTGGCCTTCGACGGTGATCTCGCCTGCGGAGACATCGGTGCCGCCGGTCATGACCTTGACCTCAGCGCCGACGTCCTGGACGTCGCCGGAGAACTCCATCTCCAGCCATTCGGGCTGCTCATCGAGTTCGGCGCCGTGCTCCGGGTTCGAGCTGACAAGCCGGTCATGGGCGCTGGCGGGGGCGGACCACAGGAGCGTGAAGCCCAGGGCCACAGCTGCGAGGATCGCCAGCAGGGAAGTCGAGAAGGTGCGGTTGGTCAAAGGGATACTCCAATCAGACGGACTCACTACCCCATTATTCCCCATCGACCTCCAGGCGAGCTGGATCCCTGCGGCCGCGACCGGTTACGGCTTCACTACGATCCGGTTACGGTCCCGGCACCGGGTTCACCGGCGGCCGGCGCGCTCTTCGACGGCCGCCCGGATGCCCGGCAGCGCGGCAGCGATCATGTCATAGGTCTCGTAGAACCCGTCCTGGTGGCCGTACCACGGGTCGAAGACGTCGAGGTCGGTGCCGGTCAGCCCGGCGCAGGCGGGGTCATAGGACCGCAGCATCCGCACCTCGGGGCGGTCCGCCTCGGGAACGGACTCCAGCAGCCGCTGGGTCGCCTGCCGATGCCGGTCGGTCATGACGATGGCGATGTCGCGGGCGGCCAGCCACTCGCTGGTGAGCTGGCGGGCGGCGTGGCCGGAGGTGTCATAGCCGCGTTCGGCGAGCACGCGGGCTGCGCGCGGGTCGATGGGGTTGCCGTGCTCCTCATCGCTGATGCCGGCCGAGTCGATGTGCACCGGCAGATCGGACAGCTCCCCGGCCGTCATCCGCTCCGCCATCGCCGAGCGGCAGATGTTGCCGGTGCACACGAACACGATGCTCACGTCCCCCGTCGGAGCTTGGCCGGTGTCTGCTGGTGCGCTCATGCGTCCTCCCTCGTCAGCGTCCTCGCCTCCACTGTAGCGACCTCGCCGCTGCTGGCTGCCCTGCCGGATAGCCGCGCCGGCGCCTAGACTCGGAAGCGCTGGCGGCCCCGCCGCCAGCCCGCCGCCTTGGAGGAGGTTCCCATGGACGCACGCGCCGTGCTCGCCGATATGCTCACCCGACCCTTCGCCGTCGCCCGCCAGGTGCTCGACGGCATCACCACCGCCGAGCTCAACGCCCACCTCGCTGCCGGCACGAACTCGATCGCCTGGCTGCTGTGGCACACCGGCCGGGAGGCCGATGTGCAGCTGGCCGCCCTGGCCTCCGCGCCCGAGGTGTGGACCGCGCAGGCCTTCCATGCCCGCCTCGGGCTGCCGGCTGAGGGCTTCGGGTTCGGGCACACTGCCGAGCAGGCCGCCGCCGTCCGCATCGAGGATCCGGCGACCCTGGGCGACTATCTCACCGCCGTTGAGGAGGCGCTGGCCGCCTACCTCGAGCGGCTGCAGCCGGCGGATCTCGACGCGGTCATCGACACCTCCTACGATCCGCCGGTCACCCGCGGCGCCCGGCTCGTCTCGATCATCGACGACGCCGCCCAGCACGCCGGGCAGGCTGCGTTCATCCGCGGCGCCCTCGGCTGGGATGCCCCACGCCCCTGACCTGGGCTCGCTGTTTGGGTGCCCATCTGCGCCCGCACCTGAGGCGGGGATCTGCTCCCGAAGCGGGGATCTGCTCCCGAGGCGCCCACCACCTCGGGAGCAGGAAATCTTCTGGTCGTCCCCGCAGTTCCCGGCCTGCAGACGATAGGTTGGGACTATGACTGAGATCTCTCTGCCCCACAGCGACCCGCAGGTCGCTGCCTCCCATGACCTGTTCCGCCACGTCAACGGCGCCTGGCTCGACTCCTTCGAGATCCCCGACGACCGGGCCGGCGACGGAGCGATGCGCGAACTCTACGACGCCGCCGAGGAGAAGGTCCGCGACATCATCACCGGCCTGGCCGACGCGACGCCGGAGCCCGGCAGCGAAGCGGCGAAGGTCGCCGACCTGTTCACCTCGTTCATGGACACCGAGCGGATCAGCGAGCTCGGCGTGACCCCGCTGCGCGAGGGCTTCGAACGGATCAAGGCCGCCGCCGACCACCGCGCGCTCGCCCGCCTCATGGGCGAACTCGACCGCGAGGGCTGCGGCGGACTGCTCGGCGGCTTCGTCAGCGCGGACGCCAAGGACTCCGATGTCTATGCGATGTACATCGTGCAGGCGGGCCTGCACCTGCCCGATGAGTCCTACTACCGCGGCGAGGACAACGCCGAGCTGCGCGAGAAGTTCCGCGCCCATATCGCGAAGATGTCCCAGCTGGCCGGGCTGCAGGAGCACACCGGCATGACCGATGAGGAGCTGGCTGACAAGATCCTCGAACTCGAGACCGCCTTCGCCGCCCACCACTGGGACCGGGTGGCCAGCCGCGATGCGGAGAAGACCTACAACCGGTTCACCGCTGCCGAGGCGGCCGAACTGGCGGCCGGATTCGACCTGGATGCGTGGCGGGCCGGGGCCGGCATCGAACATGCCGAGTACCTCATCGTCAGCCAGCCGTCCTTCCTCACCGGGGCCGGCCAGGTGTGGGCGGACGCGCCGATCGGCGTGCTGCGCGGGTGGATGATGTTCGGGCTGCTCAACGCCTCGGCCAGTGCGCTCAGCGATGAGTTCGTCGAGGAGAGCTTCGACTTCTTCGGCCGGATCCTCTCCGGCACCCCGCAGCTGCGTGAGCGCTGGAAGCGCGGCGTCAGCCTCGTCGAGGGGCTGCTCGGTGAGGCGGTCGGCAAGCTGTATGTGGCCCAGGAGTTCTCGCCGGAGGCCAAGGAGGCGATCGGCGATCTCGTCGACAAGCTCATCCGCGCCTATGAGTCCGCGATCAAGGACCTCGACTGGATGGGTGAGGAGACCAAGGAGCGGGCGCTGACGAAACTCGCGCAGTTCACGCCGAAGGTCGGCTACCCGGATGTGTGGCGGGAGTACCCGGCGGAGATCCGCGCCGACGACCTGCTCGGCAATATGCGCCGCTCGGCCGAGGCTGAGCACGACCGGCACGTCGGGCGGATCGGCAAGGAGATCGACCGCACCGAATGGCTCATGACCCCGCAGACGGTCAACGCCTACTACCACCCGGTGATGAACGAGATCGTCTTCCCGGCCGCGATCCTGCAGCCGCCGTTCTTCTCCGTCGACGCTGACGATGCCGCGAACTTCGGAGCGATCGGCGCGGTCATCGGCCACGAGATCGGTCACGGCTTCGACGATCAGGGCTCCCGCTATGACGGCACCGGCAACCTCGTCGACTGGTGGACGGCCGAGGATCGGCAGCGCTTCGAGGAGCGCACCCGCTCCCTCATCGACCAGTACGATGTGCTCGTGCCGGCCGGCTTCGAATCCAAGCACACCGTCAACGGCGCGCTGACGATCGGCGAGAACATCGGCGATGTCGGCGGACTGTCGATTGCGTACAAGGCGCTGACGATCGCCGCTGCCGATGAGGGCCGCGAGGTCACGCGCGAGGAGCAGCAGCAGTTCTTCTACGCCTGGGCGAAGGCCTGGCGGGTGAAGATGCGCAAGGAGGAGCGGCTGCGCCGGCTCAGCATCGACCCGCATTCCCCGGAGGAGTTCCGCTGCAACCAGGTAGTCAAGAACATCGACGCCTTCGCCGAGGCCTTCGACGTCACCGAAGGCGATGCGATGTACCTGCCGCCGGAGGAGCGCGTCTACATCTGGGCGTGAGTCTGTGCCTGCGGCTGCGCCGGCGCCCGCGCGTCAGGTGGCCGCAGGTTGTGCGTCAGGCGGCCGCAGGTTGCTGACCTCGAACCCGACAGAACCCGGTCCGCGATTCGCGGGCCGGGTTCTGTCACACCAGTTGGTCAACCGCTGACGCCGGGGTCCGCCAGCACTGGCAGATGGTACTGGCAGGAGCTGTCACATGGTGGTGTGCAGGAGGCGGGCGAAGCGCTCAGCCAGATCGCGCCAGGCGACCTCATGAGCGCCGAAGGTCCGCTGCGCCTCGCGGCGGGTCTCGGCACGGTCCGCGTCGCCGCTGAGCCCAGCCGGCAGCTCTTCGCCCTCGGCCCTGTCGATGACGATGTAGCCGACCCCGTCAGGGTCGAGTCGGGAGATGTTGTTGCGGAACAGCCGGTCCTCAGCGACGGTGTCGGTGACAGCCAGCGGGATCGGCCCAAGGCTGTCGGCGGTCTTCTCGAAGGTGATCCGCCCGGCTGTCAGCGAGCCGTCGAGCGAAGCGGCGGCGAGCATCGTGGTGGCGGTGCCGACGGCGACGACCGGGATCCGAGTGGCCATCGCATCGGAGACCATTTCGACGATCTCGGTGATGAGCCCAGTGCGGACCTCGCTTGTGGGCCCCCAGCAGAAGACGACGAGGGCGGCGAAGCCGGGCAGCGGCGGCAGCGGCTCGTCGCGGTTGACGAGCGTGACGTCGAGACCGAGTTCGGTCCACAGGTCGATGATTCCGCCGATCTCGATCTCCGGGGACAGGTCGATGAACAGCACCGGCGTGTTGATCCCGGACTCCGACAGCGTTTGTGTCGGCAGGCGCTCGCCAGCCTGCAGCTCAATCGGCAACACGTTCTCCGGCACCGGCGCCGGACAGGTGGCGTGCGGGATGAACGCGAACGGGTAGTTGATCGTGCGGTTGAAGTCGATGATGACATGGCCCTGCGCGTCGGGCAGGCCGAGGTTGATGCGCCGCCAGGTCGCCGTTGTGCGCCCGTTGGTGTAGTCGTGGAAGTTGATGTGCAGGCCGTGCTCTGGGCTGCCGGAGGTCTTGAGCACGTACTCGACATCGCACAGCGTGAACCGGACCTCACCGGTCAGCTGCTCGTCGAGCTCCAGGCCCGGGCAGGCGGTGGCGATGCGGCGGGGCTCCGGTTCGGGATACGGGGTGAAAGCACCGGAGACGATCCACTCCTGGCTCAGCGGGAAAGCCGGGATGTCGATGAAGCGCTGCAGCAGCGGGGCCTTCGAATCCCGCCGGCGGATCCCGTAGTTCCCGTCGCGGCGGATGAGCTCATAGGTGGCGTGGTCGACGACGAACCAGTTGAGCGACTCCCCGTCATCGAGCCGGGCCGACATCGACTGCGATGAGTCGACCCGCACCTCGGCGGCGGGATGGGAGGCCCGCGCTGGAATCGAATCATGGGCGGCATCCCCGCCGGAGCGTTCCCCGGCCGGACGGCTCATAACCTCGAGCGCGGCCTTGCTCGGACCGGCGGACACCCCGTCAGCCAGGGTGAAGTGCACCCAGTCTCCGTCAACGGTGAAGGTGCCCGGCGCCTCGGGCCAGGTGATCGGTTGCGACGACGTCAGCCACGTGAGTCCAGTGACGCTCAGCCACCCGAACGGGGTGGCGAGATCGGAGATGCGGGCGTCATGCCACGCCTGCCACTCGGCACTGTACTGTTCCACAGGGCTCCTCGAACTCGCTTAGGGGTTAGCGGTCAGACGCCGGCGTCCGACAAGCCGATCACTCATCACCATAATAGGTGATGCGGGTGCCGCGGCGCCGGGCATCGCATCGGTTTAACAGCACCTGCACACCGCCCAGACAGACGAGCAGCGCGGTGGCGACGGTGATCATGTGGAAGCCTTCGAAATAGCTGAATCGGTCGATGATGACTCCGGTGAGTGCCGAGGATCCCGACTGGCCGACGACGACACCGGTCGACATCATCGCCATGACCGTGGTGGTGCGGCCGTAGGGGGCGACCTCGGAGGCGATCGAATACAGCGTCACGAGCGCCGGGCCGATGCCACAGCCCATGATGACGAGCGGGAGGACGACGTCGATCGGGCGGGACACGGTGTGCATGATGAGCGAACCGGTCAGGGAGATGCCGCCGAAGACGATCCAGCGGGCGGTGAAGGTGAAGCGCTCCGGCAGCAGCACGACCGACAGCGCCAGGACTGCTGAGCCGACACCCATGATGCCGTAGTAGATGCCGGCGGCGTCGGCCTGGCCGAAGCTGCCCATGAAGTTGCTCAGCGAGGTCAGCGAGCCGCCGAAGAACACGCCGATGCTCGTCATGCCCAGCACCGGGACGATGACGACGAGGCGGTAGATCTCGCGCACCGGGGCCGGCCGCCGCGGGGTGGGGGCTGGCTGAGTGGCGGGCTGGGAGGCGGGGTCCTGCTGGGAGGCGGCTGGCGCCTCGGGAGCGGGGTCCTGCTGGGAGGCGGCTGGCGCCTCGGGAGCGGCGGCGGGCTGGCGGGCGTGGCCGGTGGTGAAGCGCACCGACGGGTGGACGGCGAAAGCGAGGACGCCGAGGCCGGTGAGCGCGGCGGCGAAGTCGAGCGGCACGACGACGCCGAGGGCGACGGCGATGACGCCGACGATGACGGGGCCGAAGACGAAGACGAGCTCGTCGGTCATCGACTCGTAGGAGAGCACCTTCGAAGTGACCTTGCGGGCCTCGGCGCCGGCGAGCGTCGCGCGGATGGCGTAGAGCCAGCGGGTGCGGATCATCGAGGTGGCCTGCGGGCTCGTGAGACCGATGAGCACGCCGGCGGCGAGCACGACGGGGGTGGCGACCTCGGAGCGCAGGGCGACGGCGAGGCCGAAGAGCGCGCCGGCGTTGGCGAGCGCGGTCACGATGAGGACGATGCGCTGCCCCCAGCGGTCGGCGGCGGCGCCGATGAGCGGGCCGGAGATCGCGGTGCCGAGCCCGACGAGCGCGGCGGTCGAGCCGGCGAGGGTGTAACTCTCGCGCGTGGCGGCGACGGCGGTGAGCACGGCGACGACCGACATCGCGAAGGGCAGCTTCGCGATGACGGAGATCGGAATGTACGTCCATCCGAACAGGCGCAGGAGAACAGAGAGCACGATTGACTACGCTACTACTTATGAGCATCACGACTGAATCAGCGCCGAGCACCGTTGCCGCGGACCTTGCTTCCTTCGTCTGCGCCTCCCCCTCCTCGTACCACGCCGCCGCGAATGTGCGCGAGCGGCTGGTGGCCGCCGGGTTCACCGAGCTGGCCGAGACCGAGGCGTGGGACCTGCGGGCCGGCGGGAGGTACGTCGTCGTCCGCGATGGTGCGGCGATCGCCTGGGTGATGCCCGAGGTGGTTGGTGGTGCTGAGGCCGGGGCTGGCAGTGGTGCTGGGGCCGGTGCTCGCGAGGCGGGCGGCGCCTCGGCTCCGGTGTTCCGGGTATTCGGAACCCACACCGACTCCCCGGCCTTCAAGCTCAAGCCCAACCCCGGATTTACCACCGAGGGTGCGCTGCAGATCGGCGTCGAGATCTACGGCGGGCCGCTACTGAACTCGTGGCTCGACCGGGAGCTCAGCCTCGCCGGGCGGCTCGTGACCCGCGACGGGCAGACAATGCTCGCGCGCACGAAACCGATCGCCCGGATCCCGCAGCTGGCGATCCACCTCGACCGTGAGGTCAATCAGAAGCTCGCCCTCGACAAGCAGCGCCACCTGCAGCCGGTCATCGGCCTGGAGGACCTCACCGGACTGCTGCGGGCAGCCGACGGGCTGCAGAGCAACGATGTGCTCGAAGTGCTCGCCGCCTCGGCCGGGGTGAAGGCCGCCGATGTCGCCGGGTTCGATGTCGTCACGATCGCTGCGCAGGAGCCGGCGACCTTCGGGCTGCACGACGAGTTCCTCGCCAGCCCGCGACTCGACAACCTGTCGTCGGTGCATGCCGGGATGAGCGCGCTGGCACTCATCGACCCGGCTGAGATCAGCGAGATCCCGCTGCTGGCCGCCTTCGACCATGAGGAGGTCGGCTCCAATACCCGCTCCGGTGCCTGCGGGCCGTTCCTCGCCGACGTGACCGAGCGGATCGTCGCGGCGGCTGTTGGTGCTGGTGCTGGGGCTGGGGGTGGCAGGGCTGGGGCTGCCGGGGCTGGCGGTGCTGGTGGTGCTGGTGGTGGCGGCCGGGAGGCGTACCTGCGCTCGATGGCCGGTTCCATCTGCTTCTCCGCCGACACGGGCCACGGCGTGCACCCGAACTATCCGGAGCGGCACGACCCGGTCAACCGGCCGCGCCTGGGTGCCGGCCCGCTGCTGAAGATCAACGCCCAGCAGCGCTACGCCACCGATGCGATCGGCACCGCCCGGTTCGCCGCCGCCTGCGATGCTGCTGACGTCGCCTACCAGGAGTTCGTGTCGAACAACTCGATGCCGTGCGGTTCGACGATCGGGCCGCTGACCGCGACCCGGCTGGGCATGACGACCGTCGACATCGGCATCGGGCTGTGGAGCATGCACTCGGCACGCGAGATGTGCGCGGTCACCGACGTGCACGACATGTTCGCCGTCGCCTACGCCTACATGCGCGGAGCCTGAGGGGGCGACTGACTCGGTGCTGAGACGGCGGCACTCCGGGGCCACATATGCCAGTCGGCGCATTAGCGCCGGCGGCGGCGTGCTCCTACAGTGCAACCATGGTCGACTCGCAGCACTTCACCGACGCCGCCGCTGACTACTCCCGCCTCGCCCCGCACCTGTGGGATCGCATCGGCACGGACGCCGTCCAGGCCGCCGACCCCCAACCCGGTGAGCGGGTTCTCGACGCGTGCTCCGGGATCGGCTCCTCTGCGCTGCCGGCAGCTGCCGCGGTCGGAGGCGATGGACGCGTCGACGCCGTCGACCTCGCGGGCGGGCTGCTCGATGCGCTGCGTCAGCAGGTGAGCGAGCGCAGGCTGGAGCAGGTGCATGCACACCAGGCGGATGTGCTGGAATTCGGCCAGCCCGGTGAGTACGACCTCGTGCAGTGCGTGCTCGGGATCATGTTCTTCCCGGATTTCACGGCGGGATCACACCAGCTGGTGAGCCGGCTGCGGCCTGGTGGGCGACTGATGCTGTCAGTGTGGGATCACGGGGTCATGGCCGACATCGGCATGCGGGCCTTCCACTCGATCCAGCGGGTGAGAGACGAGAAGCTGCCCGACCCTGCGTACGCGAAGTCTGCCCGAGAGGATGACGGGCACGATGGAGCGGATGCCCATGCCCGAGGGGATGGCGCCGGCGACACTGCGGCCGGTGAGACTGATGGCGACACGGTTGCCGGTAACAAGACCGAACTCAGCTTCGACCAGATCGACACCCAGGACGCCTTCGGCCTGTGGATGGAAGGTCTCGGCCTGATCGACGTGACCGTCACCGTGCAGGAACGGAACCTGGAGCTCGATGACGAGCTTGCCTGGCTGGTCATCACCGGGTCAGGGTTCCGCAGCATGCTCACCGGGCTGAGCGATGAGCAGATCGAAGAGGTTCGATCGGACTTCCTCGCTGGCCTCCACCGCGATGGATTCACCACGCTCAACACCAGCACGCTCGTCGGAATCGGGCACCGACCGGTATAGATTCCCCCGGTGTGCGCTTCGTGCAGAATCTACGGGTGTAGTTTCGACACGAAATGCACACGAAACCGCTCATCCGCGTGCTTTTCGTGTGGAATGGAGAGTCCTCGATTCCACACGAACTGCACATACTGCTGCGAAGGCGACTTATCCACAGATTCAGCAGACGCCTCCCACTCTCACCGTAGAGCGGCGATCCTAGCTCCATGAGCAGTCGAAACAGGTCTGAGCAGTCAATACCTGCGGACATTCCGCGATTCGTGTCCGGAGACTACTTCGCGGCGCACCCAGTATCCCGGCGCCGCCGGACCCAACTCCAGACTCGGTTCGGACGCGGCATCTTCGCACACCCTGCCGGCCCAGTCCGGCTACTCGTCCCCACCTGGGCCGGTGACGACTGGCTGAACACATACGAAGCGGCCTCAGCGCTGGCGGCCGTTTCACCCCACGCTGTGGTCGCCGGACGCTCGGCAGCAATTCTGCACGGCCTGCCGCTTCGTCACCGTCCGCGCAAGCTTGAGATCAGCGTTCATCGATCAGAGCCGATCATCAGACGGCCATGGGTCATGTGCAGGCATGTAGCGAACACCAGCCACGTCACACTTGCGGCCTTCCGGTTGGCCACCATCAAACAGACTCTTCTCGACCTCGCCGGTCAGCTCGGCTTCCTTGAACTCGTCCAGTGCTTCGACGCTGTGCTCGGCCGCTGGCACGGCCCGCCCCAGCTCACACCAGTCGAGCTATCGAGACTCATCGTCGGAACCCGACGCTATCCCGGCCGCAAGCTCGCCATAGAGGCGCTCCACCGCGCCCGACCCGGAGTCGATTCGCCGCAGGAGACCCGCGTGCGCCTCAACCTCATCGACGCCGGCCTGCCCGAACCCGAGGTGTCTGTCAGCGTCGACAATCCCGCCACCGGCTACTACTACCTGCTTGATATGGCCTATCGGCGAGAGAAGGTCGCAGTCGAATACGACGGCGATCACCACCGCGGTGATGAAGACCAGTACAACCGCGACATCACCCGCCTGCAGACACTGGAGCAGCTTGGCTGGACAGTCATCCGGGTCACCCGTCGCAGCGACATGAGCAGGGTCGTCCACGATGTTCGCGCCGCGCTCATCCGCCGGCGCCAGAAGTCCGCCGCCCACCCCCACCCAGGCTGACCGCGCCAGCTGACCGCCCACAGCCGCACACCGGCTGCCAGCACCGTGCACACCAGCCGCCAGCTGACCACCCACGGCCCACACCATCCATTCGCACCCGCCGCCCGGCCACCCACCATCCGAATCGACCAGTGACAAGCGCCCGCCCACGGAGTACTGTCACAGATGTGAGCACCGACATGGCAATGCGCGCCGTTGCCTTCGCCATGGAACACCTTGCGGAGGACATCAGCGTTGCCGACATCGCCGACCACCTCGGCTACAGTCCCTTCCACTTCACCCGCACGTTCGCCGCCGCCACGCACACCCCGCCTGGCCGGTTCCTCGCCGCGCTGCGCTTCCACGCCGCCAAGAACCTGCTGCTGACCGGCAATGACGCCGTCGTCGACGTGTGCACGCAGGTCGGTTTCACCTCGGTGTCTTCGTTCACCCGCCGGTTCCGCAAGGCAGTCGGCACCAGCCCGGCGGCCTTCCGCACCCTCGCCGACCAGGTCGCCGACCGCTCACCGGCCCCGTTCTCCATCGGGGATCCGAAAGCCGCACACGTCACCATCGACATCGACGCTCCGCCGTCCGGGCTGCGCCTGCCACCGCTCATGTGGATCGGCTGGTTCCCAACGCCAGCGCCCATCGGCCTGCCGCTGGCCGGTGTGCTGTGCCGAGGTCAGGAGCGCATCCGCCTGCCGCTGTGCGCCGGCGCCCCGTGGCTGCTCGGCTTCAGTGTCGATGCCGCCGCCGAGGTGGTTGACCACCTGGCACCATCGGCTCCCGTCGTCGCCGTCCACCGGCAACCGGTGACCTCAGCCCAGCACATCACTCTGACCTTCGGCCCGGCCCCGCAGCCGTCGGTCCCCTTGCTGGCAGCCCTGCCGGCGCTGGCTCCGTCGCACTGATGTTCCGCTGAGCGGCAAGACCGCAAAAACGGACACACATCACCACGCTCCGCCGCCATAGATTGGCATCACCAGGCCGTGACCGATGGCCCTACTGCGATTGGATTGCATCATGTCACCTCTGTACCGCACCGGCGCTCCCTGCTGGCTCGACCTCGGAACCCATGACCTCAACGGCTCCCTCGACTTCTACCGCGAGCTCTTCGGCTGGGAGTTCAACGACCTCGGCGCCGAGATGAACCATTACCACCTCATCACCGCAGATGGCAGCACCGTCGGCGGGCTGATGGATGTCTCCGGCATGACCTGCCCGGAAGGCGGCGAGATCCCCACACGATTCGACGTCTACCTCCACACCGACGACCTCGCCTCGACAGTCGCGAAGGCCCGCGAACGCGGCACCGTGTACATCGACCATGAGCAGGCGGGCGATGCCGGCTCGATGTCCGTCATGGCCGATCCGTCCGGCGCATGCCTGAACGCCTGGCAGCCGAACCAGGTCACCGGCTTCGAACTGCCGCTCACCCACGGCACGCCGGTGTGGTTCGAATGCCGCAGCACCGACTTCGACGCCTCAGCCGACTTCTACCGCGAAGTCTTCGACTGGGCCATCGTAGAGATGGACGGCATGCCGGAAGGCAACCCGCGCTATGCCACCAACGGCTCGGCCACCGGGACGCTGCCCGACGGCACCCAGTGCGAAGCCGTCTGCGGACTCGTCGACGCCGCCGCCATGCCACCGGAATTCCAGAAGTCGACGTGGTCGGTCTTCTTCGGCACGAAGGATCTCGACGCGACGCTGGAGACCGCCCAGCGTCTTGGCGCCACACCCGGGGAGATCGGCCAGTCGCCGTTCGGCCGCTTCTGCCAGGTCACCGACCCGCAGGGCGCCGACTTCATGCTCAACGAGCTCTGACCAGCCCGGCCGCAGCCACCCCATCACCTGTAGGGAAACGCCATGACCTCCACCCTCCCGATCAGCCCATGCCTGTGGTTCGACTCGAACGCCAGGGAGGCGATGGAGCATTACGTCAGCGTCTTCCCCAACTCACGCATCATCTCCATCACCGAATACCCCGATGAGTCCCTCAGTGAGCACTTCGCTGGAATGCAGGGCAAAGTGCTCACTGGGGAGTTCGTCCTCAACGGGGTCTCGTTCATCTTCCTCGATGGCGGGCCGGCGTTCCGGCTCTCCGAGGCGGTCTCCTTCGCCGTCCAGTGCAAAGATCAAGACGAGATCGACTACTACTGGAGCGCGCTGTCGCACGTGCCCGAATCCGAGCAGTGCGGCTGGTGCAAGGACAGGTTCGGCCTCAGCTGGCAGATCGTACCGGCGAACATGTCCGAGCTCGTGCGGACGGATGAGCAGATCCAGGCGATGATGCAGATGCACAAGCTCGACATCACCGCCCTCGAAGCCGCTGGCCGAGGCGCGTGAAAGGACGGTCCATGACTGGTGATTTCCGCTCCGGAGCACCGTGCTGGCTCGACCTCGGCTCACCCGATCCCGACCGCTCGCAGGACTTCTACCACCGTCTCTTCGGCTGGGAGTTCGCACCGCCGGCCGGGCCCGACGAGTTCTCCATCATCACCTCTGCCGGCCACACTGTCGGCGGTTTCGTCGACACCCGCGGGATGACCGATCCTGCCGGGCAGCAGTGGCCGAGCAGCTTCGGGGTGTACCTGCGCTCCGATGACCTCACTCGCACCGCCGAGCGCGCCCGGGCGGCCGGCGCGCAGCCGCACGAGGCCCCGAGCCCCGGCGAGACCGGTGCTCTCATCTTCGTCGACGATCCCGGCGGCGCGACGGTCAACGTGTGGCAGCCGGGCACCATCACCGGTTTCGACCTGCCGCATGCGCCTGGCACCCCGGCCTGGTTCGAGTGCCGCAGCACCGCCTTCGACGCCACCGCGGAGTTCTACCGCAATGTCTTCGACTGGGCGCTCGTCGATCGCACCGGCGCCGTCCACGGCGGCGCCCGCTATGTCACCAACGGCTCTCCGACCGGCACCTTGGACGGCGGCACGCCCTGCCCGGTGGTGTGCGGGCTCGCCGATGCCGCGACGATGCCGGACCCGGAGCAGTCCTCCCGCTGGCTCATCTACTTCCACACCCCGGAGGTCGCCGTCGGCTGCGAGGCAGCCGAGCGCCTCGGCGCCGCGATCGGGGCGACCGGGAGCACCCCGTTCGGGGCGTTCGCCCATGTCACTGACCCGTGTGGGGCGGAGTTCGTACTCAACGGGCAGTGACCGGCGCCCTCGGCTTCGGTACCGTTCCCGAGGCGGCGGTGACCTCCCCGCTCAGCTCAGCTGCGCGGCGGGGAGAGCCGGTCGAGCTGCCGGCCGAGTGCTTGCTCGTCGGACAGCGGCGGCAGGCAGATGGCGTCCCGGCAGACTGTGGCCCCTGATTTGGGCACGGATCCGCCGGGACCTTCTGCGGCGATCTCGACGACGGCGACGAGCGGATACCGGGCAGCGCGTTCGGCGAGCGTGCGGCTGGCGGTCGTGACGTGCACCATCCGGGATTCGAGGAGTTCGGACAGGTACAGCGCCCAGCCGCAGCCGCGCGGGGCCTCCTGGATGAGCGGGCGGTAGACGCTCAGCAGCCCGTAGACGATGTCGCTGGCCTCAGCGCCGAGCTCTGCGGCGCCGCGCGGCCGCGGTTTTCCACCGGTCTCGGCACGGTCGCCGCGCGTGCCTCCCCCAGGCCGGCTTCCGTCGCCGGAGCGGTCGCCGTCACTGCAACGGTCGTCGTAGTCGTCCCCATCACTCTCGCGATCATTGGCGTCACCGGCCTCTCCGGCACCGGGTTCCCGCCAGCCGGTGGCCGGGACGATGAGTTCGGCCAGCAGCAGGAACAGCTCCGCTGCTGCGGTGCGGCCTGCCGGGGTGGCGTTGTCGACCGGGTCCGAGGTGCTGATGCCGATGACCGGATCGGTGCCATCCGTGCAGCGCATCGGCTCGCTGATCGTATCGACGAAGTGGGCACGGATATGCCCGGCGGCAGCGACGGCGATGCCGAGGTTGTCGCCGACTGCGTGGCGGCGGCCGGCGTCGAGGAGCTCGAGTGCGATCGCGGCCCGGCCCACGCCAGCCCAGTCGCCCAGCCCGCCGGCATTGTCCCCCGGCTTGCCGGCTGCAGAGCTGCGCGGCAGCCGACCGGCCGGCAGGTCGGCGGTGGCCAGCAGGGCGGTGAACACCTCGCGCGCGGTGTCAGCGTAATCGGGCTCTGCGAACACGAGCGAGGCCTCGGCCAGGGCGGTGACGGCGAGTGCGTTCCACTCGGTGACCGTCTTGTCATCGACATGCGGGAAGGCCCGCTCGGCGCGCATATCGAGCAGCAGCTGCCGGTCGGCTTCAACCTGCTCGCCCTCCCACGGCGGGGTCTGGGCATCCTGCGCGGAGTCCAGCCAGTCGAGGATCGCCGGGGCGGTGACGACGCTGCGGCTCTCAACATTGCCGGCGGCGGTGAAGAGGCTTCCGGTGGGAAAGGCGTCTTGCATGTCGGCAGCGGCGACGGTGTAGTACGCGCCTTCGACTGACCGGCCGTGGTCGTCGAGCGAATCGGCGTCGATGGCCGCCGCGAAGGTGCCCTCGGGCGTGAGTGTGGTGCGCAGATAGGCGATGGTCTCGCGGGCTTCGCGGGCGGCCAGCGTCGCGTACCGGGCGGCGAGCTGGGCACCGGTTCCTCCCCCGTCGGCCAGCCACTGCTCGAGTCGGAACCAGGCGGTGGTCGCACGGATGTAGAGGGCGTTGTCGTAGAGCATCTTCTCGAAGTGCGGCACATGCCACTGCCCGTCGACGCTGTACCGGGCGATGCCGCCTTCGACCTGGTCGCGCATGCCGCCGGCGGCGATGTGGGACATCGTGGTGCGCACCATGCGCAGCGCCCGCGCCCCGCTGCCGGCCTCGGCTCCACCGCCGGAATCGCCACCGCCGCCAGCGCCCCCGACCCGAGCGACATGCGCGATCAGCTGCATCATCGTCATGAGCGGCGGGAACTTCGGCGCCTGCCCGAACCCGCCGGTGCACGAGTCGAAGCCGCCCTCGAGCATCTCGACAGCTGCGGTGAGCTCCTCGGTTCCCGGCACCTCGGCGGCGGCACCGGCGGGCAGACTCGCGGCGACCTTCTCATGCACAGCTGCCAACGCATCGGTCAGATGCGAGGCGATCCCGTCGACGCGCTCGCGTTCGGTCCGCCAGGTCTCGGACACCGCCGAGAGCACCTGCCGGAAAGCGGGCTGCCCCGGCCGCGGGCGCGGCGGAAAGTACGTACCGGTGAAGAACGGCCGGCCGTCGTGGTCGACCATGACAGTCATCGGCCAGCCACCGGCGCCGCGCATCGCCTGCAGCGCGTCCATGTAGTAGGCGTCGACGGTCGGCAGCTCCTCGCGGTCGACCTTGATGCTGACGTAGTCGGCGTTGAGCTGGGCGGCGGTCTCCGCGTCGGCGAAGGACTCGGCGGCCATGACGTGGCACCAATGGCAGGTGGAGTAGCCGATCGACACGAGCACCGGGACGTCGCGCCTCCGCGCCTCGGCGAAGGCCTCCGCGCACCACGGCCACCAGTCGACGGGGTTATCGGCGTGCTGGCGCAGGTACGGGCTGCGGGAATCGCGGAGTCTGTTGGCCACGACCGGCCTCCTTCCCTCGTGCGGCTGCGCCCCGGCCGCGCGCCGAGGCCGCCGCGCTGTGGGTGTTCAGTGTCTCACGCAGTTTCACGCGGGGATGTCGCGCACCTGGAACTCGGTCACCGCCGGGCCCGAGGTGCCGGTGCCGCTCGCTACCGCCGCGGGGTCTCCGGTACTGGTCGCTGCCGCCGGGCCCGAGGTGCCGGTGCCGTCTGTGCCGAAGAGGTCGGCGGGGCTGCCCGGAGACATCCGGATGGTGCCGGCGTTCGGGTCGATGGCAACGCTCACGAGTGTGGCCGCATGCTCGCCGAAGCCCAGGCTCAGATCGGGGCTCTTGCACACCGGGGCGTCATCCCCGCCGGTGCACATGAGCCGCTGGAGCTGCTCGGTGCTCGGGTGCACGGCGTCCTCGGCTCCGGCGGCAGCGACATGGTGGTGCAGCCGCGTGCTCAGCAGGCCGATGCGCTCCACCGAGTTGGTCTCACCGGACAGCGGCAGCGCGCCCTCCTGCTGGTCCACGGCGATGAAGTGGTTGGTGTGGATGAGGTAGCCGCCGGACCCCTCACTGGATCCGCGCGGGAAGCGAACGGGGCTCTGGACCGGGCCGCCAGGGGTCACCGGCGCGCCGTCGAGGGCCACCACCTCGGTGTCGGAGCGCAGGAAGCTCGTACGGTGCGGGCTGATCTCCGCCATCACGGCTTCGTCCGGGCCGACGACGGTGATGATCGACGACGAGGTCGTGTGGGCGGAGTCGATGATCGCACACGCCTCCGCGACACTGCGGGCGCGGTTGAGCACGCCGGCGAGGATCGCATGGACCGGCACCCCACCGGCGGCGTCGTCGCGGTTCTTGAGGATGTTGAGCATGACGCCCACGCCGGCGGAGTTGAGCCCGATCTTGCCGAGCATGCCGTATTCGGCGAAGCCGGCATAGGCCAGGCTCGGAGCGTCGTCAGGCGCATCGCTGCTGGTGTGCGCACCGACCTGCTGGTAGTGCCAGAGATCGGCGAACTCCGCATGCCAGTCCCAGGTCTGCACGCCGACCGTCTGCCCCGGCGCCGAATACACGACCGTCGAGCACTCCGCGCTCGGGTCCGCGGCCAGGGTGAGGATCTCGGTTCGGGCGACGACGAGCCCCACATGCCACAGCTCAAGCGGCTGACCGTCGAAGGCGGCGCCTGTCTCGGCTGCGGCCTCCGCCACCCCGCGCAGCTCCTCGACCTGCGCCGGATCCCACGCCTGCAGTGCGGTCAGCGAGGCCTCAGAGGCGTAGCGCTGGGCCTGCAGCGGGATCTGACAGGCGGTGAACAGCGCCGAATAGCCAGCAACCGCACGTGCGATGTCTGCGCTGGCTGCCTGCCCGCGTGCCTGCCCCCGCTCCCGAGGTGTGCCTCCGCTGATCGTCAGCGTGCGGGGCGTGGCTTCGGCGGGTGGGGCCAGGGGCTGGGTGAACATCTGCGCAGGATCCATGGCTTCATGCTTCCAGCGAGTGTTCGGCCTGGTCAAGGGGGCGTCTCAGCGCCCGGGCTGGCGGGGCTGAGGCGGCCGGTAGGGCTTAGGTGGCTGGACGGCGCGGCTGATGTGGATTGCGCGCAGCCCTGGGAGGTACGGCCCTCGTGGCTGAGGCTCCGGCGGCTGTCGAGCGGCATTCTGGCCGGCTTGGTGAAAAGAGTGTTCAAACTTCGATGGTGAAAAGGCCGATTCTCCATCGAAGTTTGAACACTCTTTTGTGGCGGGCCGCTTTCCGGCGCCGGAACCGGCGATCCCGACAGCCCTTCACCGCTGCTGCTCACGTCCCGGCAGCCCCGCCGCAGAATGAGCGCCCCGCTGCAGCTCACGTCCCGGCAGCACCGCAGCGCCCCACAGCCCCGCACCACCCCACCTCAGCCAGGTTCTGCTCATCTGCCGTCGATACACTCAGAAACGGAGAATCACCCACCATCCCGCGTACGAAAGGCAGGTGTCCAGGCCATGGCCCCACTGCCTCGGCGGCGGTTCCTCACCGCAGCCGGACTCACTGCCGCGGCAGCCGGCAGCACCCTGCTGTCCGGGTGTGTGCTCACCGAGCCGCTCGTCCAGCCGCCGCAGGAGTCGCGGCCGGAGCCGGGCACACGCGTGCGGGTGGGGTCGCAGTCGTACTATTCGAGCGTCGTCGTCGCGGAGATCTACGCACAGGCCCTGGAGCATGCCGGCGCCGAGGTGGACCGGCAGTTCATGCTCGGGCAGCGGGAGGACTATCTGCCGACCTTCATGGCCGGCGGGCTCGAGGTGTTCCCCGAGTACGGCGGGCATCTGCTGCAGTACTTCCGGCCCGACCTCCGCGAGGTGGACTCCGCCCAGATTCAGCTGGCGCTGCAGTCGGCGCTGCCGACGAACCTGCGCGTGCTCACCCCCGCCGAGGCGGCCGATCACGAGCGCTTCGTCGTCCTGCGCGAGTTCGGTCACGAGCGGCGGCTCGTTGACATCGGCGAGCTGCGCGATCTCGACGAGCCGCTGAAGATCGCCGCCGGAGCGCATGTGCGCCGCCGCCCGTACGGCCCGCGCGGGCTGGAGGAGACCTACGGGGTCAAGGCGGAGTACATCGACACGATTCCCGGGGACACGATCGCCGCCCGCGACATGCTCACCAGTGGTGAGGTGCAGGTCGCCTTCATCTCCGCTGCGGACCCGGCCCTGGAGAGCGACACCTTCCTGCCGCTGGCTGATCCCCGCATGCTCGTCCTCGCGCAGCTCATCACCCCGCTCGTCGTGCCCAGCCTGCATCCGCACTTCACCGAAGCGCTCGCGCGGGTGAACCTGCGCCTCGACACCACCGAGCTGCAGCACCTCAACGGGCTCAGCCACTACGGTATGAATGAGACCGGGCCGATCGCCCGCGACTGGCTGCAGGACAAGGAGCTGCTGTCATGACGCTCTCACGCCACGGCGTCTTCACCCTGCCGAACTTCATCAGCGTCGCCCGCCTGGTGCTGCTGGTGCCCCTCGTCATCTGGCTCATGCGCGACCCCGACGGCCGCATCCTCGCCACCGTCGCGCTGGCCGTCTTCGGCGCCACCGACTGGATCGACGGGTTCATCGCCCGCCGCTGGGACATGACCTCCCGGGTCGGCGCGATCCTCGACCCCGTCGCCGACCGCCTGGGTATTGCCCTCATCTGTCTGGCGATGACGGTCTTCGGGATCCTGCCGCTGTGGATGCTGCTCGTCATCGTGCTCACGGACGTCGGCCTCGGCATCGTCGGCGCCACCCGCCTCCACGCGACCGCGTCCTCGCGCGTGACCTGGCTGGGCAAGATCCGCACCGCGCTCATCATGACCGGCCTGCCGCTGCTGCTCGCCGGTACCGCCCGCGTGCTGGCCGACACCCCGGTCGGCGCGATCGCGCTCGCGCTGCTGAGCGTCGGCGTCGTGCTGCACCTGGCCGCCGGCATCCACTACGCACTCATGCTCATCCGCCTCGGCCGGCAGCGCCCCGCCGCGTGAGTCCCGGTCCCGAGGCGGTGGTCACCGGTCCCGAGGCGGTGGTCACCGGTCCCGAGGTGGTGGCCGGCTGGGTTGCCCAGGCACCAGAACGCGGCCGCACCGGTGGATGCGGCCGCGTCTCTGTCGGCCGTGGCTGAGCTGGTGGCTCAGGCTGGTGGCTGGCGGGTCATCAGCTCAGGTTCGTCCTGCGGCGGGCGAGGGCGAAGACGCCGGCACCGAGTGCGACGAGGCCGCCGCCAGCGGCGAGCGCCCAGCCGATGTCGCTGCCGGTGCGCGGCAGCTCACGGCCGTCGGAGTCGCGGTCACGGTCATCGCGCTTGCCGTCGCCGTCGCGGTCACCGCCGCCCTGGCCGTCATCGTCCTTGCCGTTGTCATCCCGGCCGTCGTCGTCGGATCCGTCGTCTTCGCCGTCATCTGCTGCGACGACGGTGAACCGGCCGGTCAGATCGTCTCCGCCTTCACACCGGACGGTGACGTCGTAGCTGCCGAGGTAGGCCTCCGGGGTCTCGGCGTTCTCACCGAAGACAGCGAACGCGGCCGCGCCGGTCTCATCGGCGGTCGCCGTGTCGGTGAACGCCGTGACGCCTGAGCCCTCCGGTTCGACGGTGACGGTTGCGGTGCTGCCGGGCGTGCAGCCGCGGGCGACGATCTCGACGGCACCGTCCTTGACGAAGTCGGCGGCGGTGATCGTCTCCGGGGTGACGGTCAGTTCGCGCACGCTGTCAGTCGGGTCGTCGGTCGGGTCGGTGGGATCCTCGCTCGGCTCGCTCGGGTCATCCGAGGGATCCGTCGGCTCATCCGTCGGCTCACCGGTGGGATCGTCCGTCGGCTTCTCAGTTGGGTCTTCGGTCGGCTTCTCGGTCGGGTCGTCACCGGCGGCCACGGTGATCGTGCGGGTGGCCTTGGCCTCATTGCCCGAGGAGTCGGTGACCGTGTAGGTCAGCTTGTAGTCTCCCGGGGTCGAGGTGTCGACCTCACCGGTGACGGTGATGTCGCTGACGGTCACGTCGCTGCAGGCATCCGAGACCTCGACGCCGGCCATCGGATCGAAGTCGGCGCCGAGGCGCACGGTCGTGTCACCAGGGTGGGTGATCGTCGGGGCTGCCTTGTCCTTGACGAGCTCGACCTTGTCGACCTGGTCGCCGGTGTGGGTCATCGTCGTCGAGGTGATCGAGCATTCCTTGACGTCGACGTTGGTGAACTGCGGGGTGTAGTTCTGGCTGTTCGTGTGCTTCCACGGCACCAGTCCGTCCGGCACGAGCTCGTAGTACTTCGAGCCCGAGGAGGAGTTCGCGGTGATGTAGATGACCTGGCCGTCCTTGGGATGGACGATGTCGTGGCCGTCGTCCGGGTTGGTGTCCGGGGTCGCCGCGTAGTCAGCTGCGCCTGCGCCGTCGCCTTCAGGCAGCACCGGGGTGGTGCCGTCCATGAGGTGGGTGCGTGTGTAGCTGTGGTCGTGTCCGGCGAGCACCAGGTCGATGGGCAGATCCTTGACGATCGGGGCGATGCCCTCGCGCAGACCCTTGGTCGTCAGCGACTGCGAGTGGGTGGCACCGGAGGAGAAGATCGAGCGATGGAAGGTCAGCACCGTCCAGTGGGTGTCGTGGGACTGCTCGGCGATGATCTGCTTAAGGTAGGCGCGGTAGTCGTCGTAGCGGCCGCGGTCCTCGGTGCTGATGTTGAGGTGCAGGACGCCGTTGTACTTGAACCAGTAGGTGCCCTTGCTCGGGTCACCGTCCCACATGTTCGGTTGATGGAAATGCTGGCCGTACAGTTCCTGGATCTTCGTGCGGTTGTAGTCGTGGTTGCCCAGGGTCTGTGCTGAGGCCTGGGTGCGCATCTGCTTCGGGTCCAGGTAGGCGCGGTATTCGCCGGCGTCACCGGCGTAGGTCTGCACCTGGTCGCCTGCGGAGTACATGAACTGGGCGTTCGGGTACATCTCGTTGGCGGCATCGAGGGTGGCCTGCCAGCCGGCGCGGTCCTTCTCGACGTTGCCCGAGGCGCCGATCTGGGCGTCACCCATGAACGTGAACTCGTGTTCAAGCGTGTTCTCGTAGACGCGGAACTGCTCGATGTCGGTCCAGCCGCCGGCCTCGGAACCGACCCGGTAGGAATAGGTGCCAGGCGTGAGCCCGGTCAGGGTCGCGTGGACGTACTCTTCGCCGGCGACTTCGCTCCTGCCGCGGGTGACCGGGGCGACGGTCTGCGCGTCGGCGGGCATCTCGGTGTGCTCACCGGCTGCGAACTGCACGGACTCATCGACACCGGAGGTGGTGAACCAGGAGATGTAGCGTTCGCTGGGGTCGGAGCCGATGCCCAGCAGCAGCGAGTGGTGCACCGGCTTCTCCTCCGGTGCGCTCAGGCTCAAGTCGGAGACGTCGAGGTAGATGTCGGAGCTGGTGGCCCGGCCCTGATGGAGCTGAACGGCGATGGTGTTCTCACCGGCGGTGAGCACATCGGCGTCGACGTCGATGCGGCCGGTCTTCGGCGCCGAGGAGTTCGAGCCGCCGTAGACGAGGTTGCGTCCCTCGCCGTCGGCCGGGTAGTCGATGCCCCCGTCGTCGAAGCCTGCGACCTTCTCACCGTTGACGAAGACCACAGCGGCGTCGTCGTAGAGCACCGAACCGGTCAGCTGCTTGTCTCCTTCGAGATCAGCGGCGTCGACGTCGATGGTGGTGCGGAAGAAGAACGCCTCGTGGTTCTCAACCGTGCCGTCCTTGTACTGGGTGAGCAGGTTGTCCGGGGTGTGCCCGCCGGAGAGCTGCTTCTTCTCACCGCGCAGGGCACCGAAGCTGCCGGCAGCGGTCTGCCAGGCGGTGTCGTCGAAGTCTGCGGCGGTCCAGTCGGTGCGGCCGGGCAGCCCGTCGGCGGGGTCGGTGCCGTCATCGAGGTAGCGCCATTCGGTGGTGCCGCTGGTGATGAGCTCGGTGTCGGGGGCGGCAGCGGACGGGACTGCGGTCGCGGCGACACCGGCGCCGGCCAGGGCCAGGGACAGCAGTCCGCCGCAGGCTGCGCGGAGGGATGTCAGTCGGATCATGTCTCTCATTTCGGCTCAAGAGGCGTGCATTCGCTGGTGGGTGCTCGAAAAGCACCGTCTCGAGCCTGATCGGCACGAACGAACTCTGAGTGAACGCCGGATGGAAACCGACAGAAACCTGAGAACCCCAGGTCAGCGGTCAGCTGCGGGTCGCCGGCTGGGCGTGGTTGCGGTTGGCCATCTGACGCACGGTGTCGGCCGGCAGCATAAGGGTGGGGGCGAGCGCGAAGGTGATGATGGCGGCAGCGACTGCGCCGGCGGCCATGATGCCGGCGAGGACGACGATCTGGAAGCGGCCGGCTTCCAGCGGGCTGACACCGCCGAAGATCGCACCGACGAACGCGCCGGGCAGGGTCACGATTCCGGTCGTCTTGGTCTGGTCGGTTGCGGGGATGAGCGCTTCGCGGAGTGCGTCCCGGGCGATGTCGAGGGTCGCCTGCCGCGGAGTCGCGCCGAGCGCCAGCAAACCTTCGATCTCGGGGAACCGGTCGTCTGTGTCCTGCGCGGTGCGGCGGCCGGCGAGGGTCACGGTCGTCATCGCGTTGCCGATGATGATCCCGCCGATCGCCAGCGCATAGCGGGCAGAGAGTTCGAGCGCACCGGTGAGGAACGCGGCTGTCAGGGTGATGCTGACTCCTGCAGCCATCGCTGCGGCGACGAGCCCAAAGCGCTGCAGCGTCCAGCCGATCCGCCTCGTCGCCGTGACAGCGGCGACGGTGAACATGACGGCGAGCGCGAGTGCGACCCAGCGCGGGTCGGTGATGACGCCGGCGAGGATGAAGCTGATGGCGGCCAGCTGCAGCGCACCGCGGAAGACGGCGACCGCCGCGGCCCACCGGTGGCGGACACCGGCCAGCGTCAGCACAGTGACGGCGACGGCGAGCAGCACGGCGACGGCGGTGATCGTCGGCCACAGCTGCTCGATCACCGTGCTCAGCCCTCCGGTTTCACTGCGGCGCCCGGCCCACCAGCGCGCCCATCCGGGAGCGCGGTGACGGAGAGCTTCTGGATCTCGCCGGCCGGGTTCAGCATCATCTCCACGCGCCGACCCCGCCGAGGCGCGGACTCATCTGCCGTCCACACCTCCCACCGGGCGGAAAGCGCGGTGAGCCATGCGACCTCGGCGGCCGCGCCGTCCGGGGCTGGGGTGCCGAGGTGTTCGCGGATGCGGGCCCAGGCCGCCAGTCGCTCGGCGCGCGGGATGTCGAGGTCCATGTTCGCCGAGAAGATCTCGGCGGCTTCGGCGTCGTCGCCGCTGGCGATCATCGCTTCGGCCTGCCGCTGGCGGGTGCGGGCGAGGTCGGAGGGCGCGAAGGCGGCGAGCGCGTCGACCGCGTAGGCGACTGGGCGCCCGCCGGCGGGCGCCGTTCCCGAGGCGGTGGTTGCCTCCGCGCCCGAGCTGGTGGCCGCGTCCGTTCCCGAGGTGGTGGTTGCCTCCGCGCCCGAGGTGCCGGCCGCGTCCGTTCCCGAGGTGCCGGCGGCTTTCTGCGCCGGGGTCGGGCTGATCGGCTCGGGTTGCGGCCACCGGCTCGCGCTTGGGTCCGCGGCACGCAGCTGCGCCAGGTCGGTGTTGAGCGCGCGGGTGGCGACCGCCTCGGCGGGGAAGTCGGTGAGGTTGGCGAGCACGATGACACCGGTGCCGGTGGCGGCATGCCAGCGCATGTGCAGGCCGAAGCCCGGATAGCCGCCGGAGTGCCCGACCGTGTGACCGTAGCGGGTGTCGAAGTAGCAGCGCAGTCCATAGCCGTAACCGAGCGACACCGCATGATCGGGGGCGTGCTGGATGCTGACGTGCCGCTGGGCCTGCTGCAGGTCGGCGAGGACCCGCCGCCAGGCGCGGGCATCGTCCTCGCTGTCGGCCAGCGCGTTGCCGGCCAGCGCGCGGCAGGCCTCGCCCGGCTCCGCCGAGGTGGCGGATTCGATGAGCGCTGACACCCACACGGCGACATCGTCGATGGTCGAGGCCAGACCGCCGATCGCAGAGAACGCACCGGGCAGGCTGAGCGGCTGGGCTTCAAGCTCACCCTCCGTCGTGCGCCGGTAGCCGGTGACGAGCCGGTCGGCGGGCAGCCGACGGACGTCGAAGCCGGTCGAGTCCAGGCCGAGCGGTGCGAGCAGGGTGCCGTGCACCACCTCGGCGAAGCCACGGCCGGTGACCGCCTCGACGAAGGCGCCGAGCATCGCATATCCGTAGTTGGCGTACTCGAAACCGCCGCCGGCCGGGAAGTTCCTCAGCGCTGGCGCCTTCATGAGCTGCCGCATCTGTGAGCTCGGCAGAGATTCGAGGCGGTCCGCCCACGGGTCGTCCTTGGGCAGGCCGGTCGACATCGTCAGCGCATCGCGGACGGTGAGCTCTGCAGCCCACTCCCCTGCGCTGAGCTCCGGCAGCCAGTCGGCCAGTCGGTCGTCCAGGCTGGGCCGGCGGCCGAGGGTCGGCACCAGCCCGCGGCACAGCCCGAGCACCGTGGCTGCGGTGAAGGACTTCGTCATCGAGGCGATGCGGTAGATCCGGTCGGTTCCCTGCCCGGCGGCCAGGCGGCCGCCGGAGAGGATGCCGTAGGACACCTCGGGAACGGCAGCTGCGGCGGCTTCGGCGACCACCACCTCGGCGGCGGCAGTGAGCGCGGCATCAGTGGAGGTCATGCGTCTCCTTTCGGTTCTCCGCCGGCCTGGCCGCGGCGCTGTTGGGCGGCGACCTCGTGGCGGTGCAGGTGGGCGTAGGAGTCGCCGAGGATCGCCTTGAGTCCGGTGGTGCGGTCGATCTGCTTGGCGCGGGCGACGAAGTAGAGGACTGCGCCGATGGCGAACCAGACGCCGAGGATGATGTACTCGGCCGGCCACACGAGCGAGGAGCTGGTGCCGGGCACGATCGCCCAGATGATGACGAGCAGTGCGCCGACGCCGCCGAGTGCTGGAAGGAATCCGAGGCGGGTGCGGTAGGGGCGTTCGAGTTCGGGGTAGCGGCGCGGGGTGAGGTATTTGGCGAGCACCACCATGAACCACACGATGCCGAGGTAGACGCCGCCGGTGTCGAGGAACCACACGACTGCGCCGGGGCCGAGCCAGCCGAGGCCGAGCGTGATGGCGGCGGTGGCGATGAGCGCCTTGTGCGGGGTGCCGCGGCGGGGGTGGATGTCGGCCAGCTGCGGGGGCAGCAGGTGTGCGCGCCCCATCGCGACCATGATGCGGGAGCTGGCGACGAAGAGGCCGAGGAAGCTCGTGAGCAGGCCGAGGAAGGCGATGAGGTAGGCTCCGGCGCCGAGCAGCGGGAAGCCGGCTTCGCGGAACGCCGAGACGGTGCCCAGATCCATCGCGGCGACGTCCTCCCAGGGCAGCACCCAGGCGGTGGCGGCGAGCACGAGGCAGTAGAAGCCGCCGGCGGCCAGCACCGTGAGCACGACGGCGCGGCCGACTTTGCGGGCGGAGATCTTGGCGTCCTCGGCAAGCACCGCGACGAGGCCGAAGCCGGCGAGGAAGGTCATGCCGGGGATGATGAAGCGCAGGGTGTCGGCGATCGGCACGGAGTCCGGGGCGTAAGCGGGGAAGAAGTTCTGCGGTGAGCCGGTGGAGAAGCCGACGACGGCCAGGGAGGCGCCGATGATGACGATCGCGGCGAACATCGCCAGCTGCACCTGGGCGCCGATCTCGATGCCGAACCAGTTGAGGGCGAAGAACAGCGCGGTGAGCGCGATGCCGATGAGCAGCACCGGCAGGTACACGGTCTCGCCGTTGATGGTGTAGAGCGGGATGGTGTTGAAGACGGGGAAGAAGTTGCCGAGCAGGAACCCGAAGGCGGTGACGTAGAAGGCGAGCGAGGAGACATAGGCGCCCAGCAGCATCCAGCCGGTGAAGAACGCCGCCCCGCGGCCCATCGAGGTGTAGGAGTAGACGACTTCGCCGCCGGCGCGTGGGAACGTCGTCGTCAGTTCCGAGTAGGCCAGCGCCACACAGGCGGCCAGCAGCACACCGGCCGCCAGGCCGAAGACGACACCGCCGGCGCCGTACTCGCTGAATAGTGTCGAGTTCGTGTAGATCCAGCTGGTGCCGACCACACCTGCTACGCCGAATGCGAGCAGCTGCAACATGCCGAGGGATTTCTTCAGCTCTGCCATCGAGTCCTCATCGCTTTTCGTTCTGATCCGCGTCCGCCGGTGTCGGGGATGCCTGCCGAACTATCGTGCCACACACCACAGACACCGCCCCCGCTGCTGTGTCAGCATCCGAGCTGGTGGGCGCGCGAGCCCCGCCGCGGGTCCCGCCGCGGGCGCCGTCCGGCGCCCGGCGAGCCCCGCACTCACCCCACCGACACCGCGACTTCCAGGCGCTCGGCCACAGTTTCGCCGCCTCGTTTTTGGCACCGGCCGACAGCCGCAGAAAATCCCGCCGAGAGGTCTCGTCTCAAGCCGGGTCCCGGCCCTACGATGGCCCCATGACACCACTGCGCCACACGCTCAACCACCACGTCATGGCGGTGGGTGAGTCCCCCATCCGTCGGCTGTTCGAGATCGCTGCCGACCCTTCCATCATCAGCTTCGCCGGCGGTCATCCGGCCCCTGAGCTCTTCGACGTCGCAGGGCTCTCGGCCGCCTACGCCCATGTCTTCGCCACCGCTGGCCCGCGGGCCATGCAGTACGGTTCGACAGACGGCGAACCGGAGATGCGCGAGGCCGCCGCCGTGCGCCTGCACGAGGCCAATGTGCCCACCGCCGCCCACGACATGATCATCACCTCCGGCTCGCAGCAGGGCCTGGGCCTCATCGCCCACGCCGTGTTCAACCCCGGTGATGTCGTCCTCGTCGAGAGCCCTACGTACATGTCCGCACTGCAGGCCTTCGCCGTGCAGGGCGTGGAGTTCAAGGCCCTCGACCGCGACGAGGCCGGGATCGTGCCCGAGGCGCTGGCCGCTGCGATCGAGCTGTGGAACCCCAAGGCCGTCTACCTCATCCCGACCTTCCAGAACCCCACCGGCATCTCGATGCCGGCCTCGCGCCGCCAGCAGATCGCCGATGTGCTGGCCGGCTCCGATGTGTGGCTCATCGAGGACGACCCGTACTCCGAGCTGCGCTTCACCGACGACATCCAGACCCCGATCAGCGCCGATCCGCGCCTGGATGACCGCTCGCTGCTGCTCGGCAGCCTCTCGAAGGTCCTCTCCCCCGGCGTGCGCATCGGCTGGATCCGCTGCCCGGACGCCGAGCTGCGCGAACGCATCGGCGTGACGAAGCAGGCCACCGCCCTGCAGACCTCGACGATCGACCAGCTTGCCGCCGCGCACTACCTCAACACGCACGACATGGAGGCCACCCTCACTCCGGTGCGTGCGGAGTACAAGTCGCGGATGCTCACCCTCGTCGAGGAGCTCTCAGCCGTGTTGCCGGAGGGTTCGGTGATGAATCAGCCGGCCGGCGGTATGTTCGTGTGGGCGCGTCTGCCGGAGGGCTACGACACGCAGGAGCTCGTCTTCGAGGCCGCGCAGGCCGGCGTCCTCTACGTGCCCGGCCCGCCGTTCTACGTCGCCGACCCGGATCCGCGCACCCTGCGCTTCTCGTTCGTCTCCAATGATGTCGAGACGACGCGCGAGGGCGTGCGCCGCCTCGCCGCCGTGCTGCAGAACGCCCGCCCGCTGGCCGAGTCGGCTTAGCCTCTCGCCTCCGCCTCGGGCCTGGTCAGCCGCCGCCGAGGCGGTGGTTACCGCTCCCGAGGCGGCGGTAAGCTCCCGGCGTCTGCCCGGTGACGGTCTTGAAGTCACGCTGGAAATGCGCTTGGTCGGCATAGCCGAGGGCTGCTGCCAGATCGGCTGATGGCTCTCCGGCGCGGATGCGCGCGGCGGCATCCTGCAGGCGCCTGCGCCGGATGAGCCACATCGGCGAATAGCCGAGCGCTTGGGCGACGAGGCGCTGCAGCCGGCGCTGCCCGATCCCGACTGCTGCGGCGAGCTGTCTGCTGGTGAGGATCTCGGGATCAGACTCGACATGGTCGACGACCGCGTTGAGCAGACGACCGTCGGCATCCGGACGCGGCAGGTGACGCTCGGCCCAGTCGATGAGCAGACCGGCCGCCGCGCCTGCGGTGCTGTCGTCGGCGTCGGCGGACATGCACGCTCGGATCTGCTCACTCACGACCGCCAGCTCTTGTCCACGATCCCGGGCCCGGCGCAGCGCTGCCCCGCACGCCGGCTGGAGCAGCAACCCGACAGCCCAGCCGTTTCCGGCGAGCTCACGAGTCGACATCGCCGGTTCGGGCGGGTGGAAGCGGGTCTCGTGCGGTTCGACGACGAGGTTGCCGCCGGGGAACTCGATGACCTGCTGGATCAGCGGCTGCCCATCCGGAAGGGACCATCTGGGCACCCACGCCCACCGCGCCCGGTCGGCCACCGCCTCGGGAACGGGGCAGCGCAGCATCGCCAGCGCCTGCGGCGTCAGGTGCCCGCGCTCATCGATGCCCGCGTTCATACGCTCATTCAACACCTGCCTGCAGCCTGTGGCGAGGTCTGTCGCGAATCTTCAAGACCGCGCGCGCCGGTCGGCGCCACGATGGGGGCATGACTGCACCAGCTTCGCCGGCCACCGGCGCACACACGACCAACGGCATCCCGCACGGGTACACCTCACTGACCCCATTCATCGTCGTCACCGACGCGGCGTCGGCCATCGACTTCTACACCCGAGTCTTCTCAGCCCGGCTCATCAGCCGCATGGATTCCCCCGACGGCAGCGTCCTGCACGCCGAGCTCGACTTCGGGCAGGGCCGCCTGCAGCTGGCCGATGCGAACCCGGACTACGGGCTCGTGCTCCCCGAGGCCGGGGACGCGGTGAGTTCGTCGCTGTGCCTCTACTGCCCCGACGCCGATGCGATCGTTGCCGCCGCCGAGGCGGCTGGTGCGACGGTGCGCGAGCCGGTCGCCGATTTCGTCTCCGGGGACCGGTACGGTTCGATCGCCGATCCGTTCGGCCGCCGCTGGGCGATCCTCACCCGCGTCGAGGACCTCTCCGATGAGGAGTCGGCCGCCCGCGTCGCCGAGTGGGCGCAGTCGATGGGCGAGGGCTGAGCCTCCGACCGGTTCACCTTCTGGGCCTTATCATCATGGGATGAGAGCTCTGGGCTCAGACGACTGCAAGGCACCGGGCCGACCTGCCCGGGAATGGATCCCCGGCCGCACAGCCGCGGCCGTCATCAACATCATCGGGGTGCTCGCGGTGCCGGCCGGCCTGACGCTGCACTTCTTCCTCTGGGCGCGCGGCCAGTCCGCCGGCGGCTGGAGCTTCGACATCGTACAGCTGCTCATCGGCATCGCGGTGACCGTGGTGCTGACCGCCATCCTGCTCGTCGTCCATGAGGCGGTGCATGCCGTGGTGATGCGGATCTTCGGTGCACGGCCGACGTTCGGGTTCACGCGGATCGGCGGGAAGATTCCGGTTGCCTACTGCATCGCACCCGGGCGGCGTTTCACCAAGAGCCAGTACGTCATCATCGCGCTGGCACCGCTCGTGCTCCTCGGCGGCGGGTGTGCGCTCATCGTGGCCGTCGTGCCGTTCGGCGGCTGGCTGGTGCTGCCGGCGGCGGTGTATCTGGCCGGCTGCGCCGGCGATGCCGCGCTGGTGTTCACCGCACTGCGGCAACCACCGGGAACCCTCATCGAGGAGCTCCCGGCGGGCCTAAAGTTCGTCAGCTTTGCCTCGGCGTCGGGCTGAGCTTCAGCATTCGACGACGTTGACGGCCAGGCCGCCGAGTGCCGTCTCCTTGTACTTGTGGCTCATGTCCTCGCCGGTGGCCTTCATCGTCGCGATGACCTCATCGAGGCTCACCCGGTGCTCACCGTCGCCGAACAGCGCCATCTTCGCCGCATTGATCGCCTTGCCGGCGGCGATCGCATTGCGTTCGATGCACGGCACCTGGACGAGACCGGCGATCGGGTCGCAGGTGAGCCCGAGGTTGTGTTCCATGGCGATCTCAGCAGCGTTCTCTACCTGCTCGGTCGTCCCGCCCATCACCTGGGCCAGCGCACCGGCAGCCATCGAGGAGGCCGAGCCGACCTCGCCCTGGCAGCCCACCTCGGCGCCGGAGATCGAGGCGTTCTCCTTGTACAGCACCCCGATCGCACCGGCGGTGAGCAGGAACTTCACGATCGCGTTCTCCCGGGCGTTCGACGAAGCCGGGGCGTCGGCCACCTCGGGAACGTAGTTGAGCGCGTAGTAGAGCACCGCCGGAACGATCCCGGCAGCGCCGTTGGTGGGGGCGGTGACGATGCGCCCGCCGGAGGCGTTCTCCTCATTGACGGCCAGCGCGATGAGGTTGACCCACTCCTGGTAGAAGTGCGGATCGCCGCTCGGGTCCTTCTCCTTGAGCTTGAGGAACCAGTCGTGGGCGCGGCGGCGCACCTTGAGCCCGCCGGGCAGATTGCCGGAGCGGTCGAGGGAGTTCATGACGCACTGGTCCATGACGTCGTAGATGTGCAGCAGTCCGCGGCGGATATCGGCCACGGAGCGGTGAACCTTCTCGTTCTCGAGCATGATCTCCCAGATCTCCAGCCCGGTCTCCCTGCTGATGCGCAGCAGGTCGGCGCCGGTGCTGAAGAGGTGCGGGATCTGCGGGCCCTCGTCGTGGGCGGCAGCCACCGCGGCGAGTTCGTCATCGGAGACGTCGTCGTCACCGGGGTGCTCACTGCGGGCTTCGGCCAGCAGCGCCTCCTCCTCGGACTGGCTGACGACGAAGCCGCCGCCGATCGAGAAGTAGGTCTCCTCCGCCAGGATCTCGCCGTCGGCGTCGCGGGCGGCGAGCTTGAGGCCGTTGGTGTGGCGTTCGAGCACCGTCAGGGGACGCTGGCGCATATCGTCGAGGCCGAAGTCGAGCTCCTTGCGGTCGCCGAGCAGGATCCGGCCGGTCTCGTGCATGCGTGCGGTGCGCTCGTCGACCTCATTGGGTTCGACGACCTCGGGCTGGCAGCCCTCCAGGCCGAGCAGGATCGCGTCGAAGGTTCCGTGTCCGGCACCAGTGGCGGCCAGGGAGCCGTAGACATCGACATCGAGAGAGGCGACATCGTCGAGGCGCTCGCCGATGAGGTCGACGAAGGTCGCGGCAGCTCGCATCGGCCCGACGGTGTGGGAGCTGGAGGGGCCGATTCCGACGGTGAACAGGTCGAACACGCTGATCGCCATGGTGACACCAACTTTCGCTCAGGGATGGGCGGAGCGCCCGGGGGCGGGTAGCACGTGCCCAGGGGTGGGGTTCCCGGCCGTTCCGGTGCCGCCGCCGATCGGGGCGGCACCGGAGGCGCGGATAGGCGGCGCTTGTGCGCCTGCCGGGTCAGAGGCGGCGCCTGTGCGCCTGCCCGGTCAGAGGCTGTTGGCCTCGGCGTAGCCGGCGGCGTCCATGACCTCGCCGACCTCGGTGGCGTCGACTTCGAACAGCCAGCCCTCGCCGTAGGGGTCGGAATTGAGCAGGCCGGGGTTGCCGTCGACGGCGTCGTTGACGGCGGTGACGGTGCCGGTCACCGGGCAGTAGAGGTCCGAGACCGACTTCGTCGACTCGACCTCACCGCAGGTCTCACCAGCGGTGACGGTGTCGCCGACCTCGGGCAGGTCGACGAAGACGACCTCGCCGAGGGCGTCGGCGGCAACGGCGGTGATGCCGATGCGCACGTTCTTGCCAGCGATGTTCTCAGCCGTGGCGTTGACCCACTCGTGTTCCTTCGAGTAGGTGAAGTCCTGCGGCAGCGGAGGCAGTTCGGCCATGATGGGTTCCTTTCAGATGGGTGCGGTTGCCTGGGTGCGATTGCCTGAGTTCAGTTGCCTGAGTGCAGTCGTCAGGGTGCGGTTGTCACTTCTCGCGGCGGTAGAAGGGCAGCTCGGTCACGGTGAAGTCGTAGGACTTCCCGCGGATGTCGACGCTGACCTGGGTGCCGGGTTCGGCCTGCTCGCGGTCGAGGTAGCCGAGCGCGATCGGGTGGCCGAGGGTCGGCGAGGGCTGACCGGAGGTGATCTCGCCGATCTCCTGCCCGTCGAGCATGACCTTCGCGCCCTGGCGGGCGGCACGGCGGCCCTCAGAGGTCAGGCCTGCGAGCACGCGCGCCGGCTGCTGGGTGAGCAGAGCTTCGAGCGCCTCACGGGCGAAGAGGTGCTCCTTGTTCTTGACGTTGAGCTCGACCATCCGGCCCAGCCCCGCATCGAGCGGAGTGCGCTCGAGGCTGAGCTCATTGCCGTACAGCGGCATGCCGGCTTCCAGGCGCAGGGAGTCGCGTGCAGCCAGGCCGCAGGGCAGCACCTCGCCGTCGACCTTCTCGGCAGCGGCGAAGAGCAGCTCCCAGATCTTCTCAGCCGCGGCATTGGGCAGGTAGAGCTCAAAGCCATCCTCCCCGGTGTAGCCGGTGCGGGCGAGCAGGATCTCCACCCCGTCGAGGGTGAGCGGCTGCCAGGCGTAGTAGCCGAGCTCATCGAGCGATCCGCCGGACTCGGCGGTGCCGGCGCCGGCGGCTTCGAGCACGGCCTGGGACTGCGGTCCCTGCACGGCGATGAGGGCGGTGCCTGCGGACTCGTCTGCCACCTCGGCGGCGGCATCCGGGACCACCTCGGTGCGGAACTCCTCTGCCCGGGCGGTCAGCGCCTCGAGGACGGCCGGGGTGTTCGAGGCATTCGGCACGACGAGGAACTCATCATCGGCGAGCCGATAGGTGATGAGGTCGTCGACGAGCCCGCCGGCGGCATCGACGAGCACGCCGTACTTGGCCTTGCCGACCTTCATCGAGGAGTACTTCGCCACCAGCGCGTAGTCGAGCAGCGCACCGGCATCGGCACCGGTGATGCGCACCTCACCCATATGGGAGAGGTCGAAGATGCCGGCAGCTTCGCGCACGGCGCGGTGCTCGGCGAGCTCGGAGCCGTACTTCAGCGGCATGTCCCAGCCACCGAAATCGGTGAACGAGGCGCCGAGGCGGGCGTGGACGTCATGCAGGGGGGTGTGCTTGGTCATGCGTTGTCACCTTTCGCATCGGCGGCATCGGCAAGCTCCGCCTCGGTGTCGGTATCGGTTTCGAAGGCTTCGGGCGGCGGGCAGGAGCAGACGAGGTTGCGGTCGCCGTAGGCGCCGTCGATGCGGCGCACCGGCGGGAAGTACTTCGTCAGCTTCAGACCCGGCACCGGGAACACGGCGGTCTCGCGCGAGTACTTGGCGTCCCAGTCGTCCATCACGCAGGTCGCGGTGTGCGGTGCGGCCGCCAGCGGCGACTCCTCATAGGTGTACTGCTCGCCGATCGCGTCGATCTCTGCGCGGATCGACTTCATCGCGGTGATGAAGCGCTCGATCTCGCCGAGGTCCTCGCTCTCGGTCGGTTCGACCATGAGGGTGCCGGCGACCGGGAAGGCCAGCGTCGGGGCGTGGAAGCCGTAGTCGATGAGCCGCTTGGCGACGTCCTCGGCGGTGACACCGGTCTGGGCGGTGAGCTCCCGCAGGTCGAGGATGCACTCATGGGCGACGAGTCCGCCCTCACCAGCGTAGAGGGTCGGGAAGTCCTCGGCCAGGGCGTGGGAGACGTAGTTGGCGCTCAGCAGCGCGGTCTTCGTCGCCTCGACGAGGCCGTCGGGGCCCATCAGCTTGAGGTAGGCCCAGGAGATCGGCAGCACGCCGGCCGAACCGTACAGCGAGGCGCTGACCGGCAGGTTGAGGCTGTCGCGCTCACCGGCGACCAGCTCAGCGGCCCGCGGGTTGCCGGGCAGGAACGGGGCGAGGTGCTCACGCACCGCCACCGGGCCGACACCCGGTCCGCCGCCGCCATGCGGGATGCAGAAGGTCTTGTGCAGGTTGAGGTGCGAGACATCGCCGCCGAACTCACCGGGCTGCGCGAGACCGCACAGCGCGTTGAGGTTGGCGCCGTCGACGTAGACCTGACCGCCGGCGTCGTGGATCTTCTGGCACACGAGGCGCACATCGGATTCGTACACGCCGTGGGTCGACGGGTAGGTGATCATGATGCCGGCGAGGGAGTCGCGGTGCTTGTCGATCTTCGCATCGAGGTCGTCGAGGTCGATCGAGCCGTCCTCAGCGGTGCCGACGACGACGACGCTCAGGCCTGCGAGCACCGCAGAGGCGGCATTGGTGCCGTGCGCTGACTGCGGGATGAGGCACACGCGGCGCTCCGGCTGGCCGTTGGACAGGTGGTAGCCGCGGATCGCAAGCAGTCCGGCCAGCTCGCCCTGGGATCCGGCATTGGGCTGGATGGAGACCTGGTCGTAGCCGGTGACCTCGACGAGCATCTGGTTGAGTTCGTCGATGAGCTCCCGCCAGCCGGCGGTCTGCTCCTCCGGGGCGAAGGGGTGGATGCTGGCGAACTCCGGCCAGGTGATGGCCTCCATCTCGACGGCGGCGTTGAGCTTCATCGTGCACGAGCCCAGCGGGATCATCGTGCGGTCGAGTGCGAGGTCGCGGTCGGCGAGCGTGCGCAGGTAGCGCATCATGAGCGTCTCGGACCCGTAGGTGTTGAACACCGGGTGGGTGAGGTAGTCACTGTCGCGGTGCAGGGCGGCGCTCCACATGGGCGCCGGCACCTGGGCGGGTCCGAAGCTGCCGTGACCGGCTCCGCCTGCCCCGGTGGTGCCCGCGCCCGAGGTGCCGAGCAGGTTCGCGTCGAGTCGCGCTTCGAGGCCGAGGGCGGCGAGCACGGCATTGGCATCGGCGGGGGTGTGGGGTTCGCCGAAGGAGACGGTGACATGCGTGTCGTCGAAGCGGCCGAGGTTGACCCCGGCGGCATCGGCAGCCGCGATCGCGGCATCGGCATCGGGCACGCGCACGGTCACGGTGTCGAAGAACTCTGCGGTCGCCACGCTCACCGCACCGGAGGCGGCTGCCGCTCCCGAGGTGCCGACCGCCTCGGCGAAGGCGGAGGCGAGGCGGTGGATGCGCGAGGCGATCTTCGCCAGCCCGACGGGGCCGTGGTAGACGGCGTACATGCCGGCGCACACGGCGAGCAGCGCCTGGGCGGTGCAGATGTTGGATGTGGCCTTCTGGCGGCGGATGTGCTGTTCGCGGGTCTGCAGGGCCAGCCGGTAGGCGGGTTTGCCGTCGGTGTCGACGGACACGCCGACGAGCCGGCCGGGCAGCATCCGCTTGAGCTTCTCGGTCACGGCCATGAAGCCGGCGTGCGGGCCGCCGAAGAACAGCGGCACACCGAAGCGCTGGGCGGAGCCGACGGCGATGTCAGCGCCCTGCGCGGCCGGTTCCTTCAGCATCGTCAGGGCCAGCAGGTCGGAGACGAAGGTGACGAGTGCGCTGCGCTCCTTGGCAGCGGCGACGGCGGCGTCGAAGCTGCGGATCACACCCGAGGTGCCCGGCTGGGAGCACACGATGCCGAACACGTCTTCGCCGACGAGGCCCTGGGACAGATCGGCGACCTGGACCTCGAAGTCCATCGCGCGGGCGCGGGCGCGGACGACGGCGATGGTCTGCGGGTGGGTCTCGGAGTCGAGGACGACGACCGAGCCCTTCCTGTTCGCCCGGCGCATGAGCAGCACCGCCTCGGCGACGGCGGTGGCCTCATCGAGCAGGGAGGCGTTGGCGATGTCGAGGCCGGTGAGGTCCTGGACGACGTTCTGGAAGTTCAGCAGCGCTTCGAGGCGGCCCTGGGAGATCTCGGGCTGGTACGGGGTGTAGGCGGTGTACCAGGCGGGGTTCTCGACGACGTTGCGGCGGATGACGGCCGGCATGATGGTGTCGTAGTAGCCCTGGCCGATCATCTGCGTGCGCATGACGTTCTTGCCGGCGAGCTCCTTGAGCCGGTCGAGGACCTGGGTTTCGGTCAGTGCCGGATCGAGACTGAGCGCCTGATCCTGGGCGATGTTCTGCGGCAGCGCGGCTGCCGCGAGCGCATCGAGGGAGTCGTAGCCGAGGGCGGCGAGCATCTGCTCGACCTGTGCGGCGCGGGGGCCGATGTGCCGGTCGGAGAACGGCCGAGGAGCGTCTCCGGCGGCGGGAGTCGTATGGGCAAGGGAACCAGTGGTCATGCTTATCCTCACGCTTGATGGTCCGTCGCGGTGACGAACACACGAGTACCGGGAGTTCCTCCCCACTCTGTCAGACCTGCGCGGGTGCGAAACCTGTGCCGGTGAGGCGGTTGCCCGCCTGCTGGTAGTCCTCCAGAGGTGCCTGCATGCTCCGGTACTGGGCCTGAGAGTTTCCCGGGGAGGGAATTGCACCTACGGCGCCGCCTGAGGGCGGCTCTCCCGAAGCATGTCGTCGCGGCTCCCACGAGTCTACACGTCTCGGCGGCGGTCTCACAGGAGCTCCTGTGAGACCGGACACCCCGCCGGGGACCCCGCCTCATGCGCATCACGCGTCCATGTATCCATCGGCATATGACGACATGACCATAGGTGAGCTGAGCCGATACCTTTCAGCTCATACTCTTCATACTCTGGCCGCGCCGACGCGGCGCAGCCGAGCTGAGCCTGGCAGAGCGCCAGGCTTCGAGCCAGAAAGCAGATCATGCGAATTCCTCTCACGCGCACGCTCCGTGCGCCCTCCAGGCGACTCCGGGTCGCCGCGGCGGCGCTGGTGGCAGCCGCCCTCATCAGCCCGGCCGCAGCAACCCTGCCGCTGACGGCCGATCCGGCTCACGCCGGGCCGAGCGACGGCATGAAGGTCGCCGCTCGCGCGCATATCGACAGCCCCCAGGTGTACTGGGATTCCGAGGCGAACGGCTTCGACCTCAAGACGAAGGTCGGTTCGAAGGCCTATGAGGCGCGAACGACCGTCAACTGGGTCGGCAAGGGGTGGAGTGCCCGCAGCGGCAAGTCCCAGTACCAGTTCACGGTGCCGAACAAGCCAGGCCTGGAGTTCCTCGGCAAGCCCGGTGAGACCTTCTATCAGGCGCCCATCCTGCCGGAGGGCAACCACCTGCCGACGTGGATCGGGTTCGGTTCCGAGGCCGGGATCCCGGCCAAGCAGTTCCGCAACGCCTCCTTCAGCCTCGATGTCCTCGACGTCGACGGGCCGGGCACCTTCGAGCTGTTCACCACCTACGAGTATCCGGAGAAGGTGTTCGTCAACCGGCTGATGTCCTCCTCGGAGAACGGCCTGCGTTCGGCCCGCCTCGTCGGCGGCGACCACACCCACAACACGACGACATTCTCCCGTCCGGGCACCTACGACATCACCTACCGGGCTGTGGCCCGCGACGACACGTCCGGGAAGATCATCGCCTCGAAGGACACGAAGTTCCGCTGGCAGGTCGGTGGACAGGAACCGGCCGCCGAGGCGAGCCCGAGTCTAGAGGACCGTTACGCCTCGGCCCCGGATGGACCGGTGCCCGGCACCTACACCTTCACCGCCGCACCCAAGGCGGACAAGGCCAAGGACGGCGACGACAAGCTCACGACGCTGACCTTCGACGCTGGCGACGCCTCGGTCACGGGCACGGCGACCGTGCTCATCAACGGCTACCACCTGACCGATATGCGCGTGGAGAAGGGCGTTGGGACGTGGGATGAGCACATCGGCCCGCGCACCTCGGACTTCCAGGTCGTCTTCACCCCCGATGGGAGCAAGCCGGGCAAGTGGATCTCACCGAAGCTCGGCTACGGTCCGGGTCAGCAGAGCACCCAGGTGGATTCCGCGCAGGGTTCGGCTGAGCTCATGGGCAAGGTCAACGACCCAGCCAATACGCGGCTGAACACCGATGACATCACGCTTGACGACCTCGGCTACGAGTTCTCGCTGACCGACAACGGCAACGGCACCTACAAGGCCCGCGTCGAGATGCATGACAAGAGCTTCCGCGGCTATGTCACCGGCGGGATGATGGAGACGCCAGACTCCAAGTACCCGACCGAGGAGTTCCAGGGCACGCTCGTCAACGGCGTGTGGGAGCACAACGAGGACGACTGGCTCATCGGCAAGCCCGATGCCGGATACACCCCGAACATCACGATCATCCCGCACGCACAGGTCCGCGCCGAAGGTGCGACGATGAAGCTCGACACACCGTACACCAAGGAGAAGGGCATCACGCACTCCGGTGAGCTGACACCGGACAAGCACCTCTCCCCCTCACCGAGCCCAACGGGCTCTCCGACGGCTGAGCCGACAGGTTCCCCGACAGCGCCGCCGACCGCCTCACCGACGGCATCACCGACCGCCTCGCCGACCGAGGATCCGACGATCCCGCCGGTGTGCACCGACGGGCGGAAGCTGCTCGATGACGGGCATGTCGATCTGAAGATGCGCCAAGCCGGATCCGGCATCGAGCTGAAGATGCATGACGACTCCGGCATCCACACCTCGGGCAAGCCGACTGAGCACGCGGTCTCCGACGTCGCCTTCGGCGTGCGCGACTCCGGTGTGGGCAAGCGCGGAGCCGATCAGGCCGATCCGGCCTTCGACTTCCTCGGCAAGCAGGGCGATATCTACTATGCGCTGCCGTTCGTGCAGAAACGCGGGCTGCTGTGGCCTGGATACAACACCCAGGAGATCGACTTCGCCAAGCTCAAGGGCCCAGTGACGCTGTCGCTAACGGATGCGAAGACGCCGGAGGGCGCGCACTTCGCGCTCGCGGAGCAGGGATCGGGCTTCGGCGGCAAGCCGGAGCTGCGCCTGCAGTCGGGCACGGACAAGACCTCATTCCCGGTCACCTTCGCCACCCACGCCCACCCGATGTGGGTGTTCACCAAGCCCGGCGCCTACGAGCTGACCTTCCAGGCCTCGGCAACGGGAGCAGACGGCAAGAAGCTGACCGGTGAGAAGCAGACGCTGCACGTGCACGTCGGCAAGGCAGCGATCGAGAAGTGCCTGGGTGCCGGAACCGAGACGGAGACGCCGTCGCCCGAACCGACGGCGGAGCCGACCGAGAGCACTAAGCCCACGGCGGATCCGAGCCAGAGCGCCGAGCCGACCGACACCGCCGACCCGTCTGAGTCGCCCAAGGCGACCGAGACCTCGGGCCCGGACGGTGACGATTCGGATCGTGACGGCTCCGGCAACGGCGGATCCGGTTCCGGTTCCAACGGCGATGCGAAGGCCGGCGGTTCGGCGGGTGGTGACTCCATCGGTGCGCTGCCGCGCACCGGCGGCAGCCTCATGGCCCTCGGGCTGGCCCTTCCGCTGCTCGGCGCCGGCGGCGCACTCCTTCTCGCCGCCCGACGCCGCAGGCGGTGATGCCGCGGCAGTGATCACCGCGGCATGACCGGATTCTCGGCCGGCAGGAGCAGACGCTTCTGCCGGCCGAGATGCATTCATCCGGCCGCCGCAAATGTCTGGTCATTACCCCTCCGGCGTCGATACACTGAGGGCAACCGGCCACGCGGCCACAGCCCTGCGGCCCCCCTCCGCAGCACATCCGGGAATACCTCTGGGGGTATCATTGTTGTGGCACAGGAAAGCGAAACCGTGATCAACCTCCGGCCCGTGCAGCGGGACGGACGAGGAGGACACATGCTCATCGAACGGATCTACGACGAGGACCTGGCGCAGGCCGCCTACTTCATCGGCTGCCAGGCCACCGGGGAGGCGATCGTCGTCGACGGCCGCCGCGACGTCGAGTTCTTCCAGGACTACGCCGAGAAGAACAACATGACGATCAAGGCCGTGACCGAAACCCACATCCACGCCGACTACCTCTCCGGCACCCGCGAACTGGCCGAGGCCACCGGCGCGAAGATGTACGTCTCCGGCGAAGGCGGCCAGGACTGGCAGTACGGCTTCGAGGCCGAGCGCCTGTACGACGGCGACACCATCACCGTCGGCAACCTCACCCTCGAGGCCGTCCACACCCCCGGCCACACCCCGGAGCACCTGAGCTTCCTGCTCACCGACGGCGGCTTCACCGATGAGCCCGGCTTCCTGCTCTCCGGCGACTTCGTCTTCGTCGGCGACCTCGGCCGGCCCGACCTGCTCGACGAGGCAGCCGGCGGCGTCGACACCCGCTTCCAGGGCGCGAAGGACCTCTTCCGCAGCCTGAAGGAGAAGTTCATGCCGCTGCCGGACTACATCCAGGTGCTGCCGGCGCACGGCTCCGGCTCGGCCTGCGGCAAGGCGCTCGGCGCCGTGCCGACGTCGACGGTCGGCTACGAGAAGGCCTTCGCCTGGTGGGCCAAACATCTGAAGAACGATGACGAGCAGGGCTTCGTCGATGAGCTGCTCGACGGCCAGCCGGACGCGCACGCCTACTTCGGGCGGATGAAGCGGGAGAACCGCGACGGCCCCAAGGTGATGGGCGGACGCCAGCCGCTGACCGAGCTCGACCTCGCACAGGTCAGCAAGGACTTCGAGGCCGGCAGGATCGTCATCGCCGACACCCGCTCACCCGATGAGGTCCGCGAGGGCACCGTCAAGGGCGCGCTCAGCATCCCGGCGAACAAGCCGGCGACCTACGGCGCCTGGTCATACAACCCCGAGGCGGAGTCGACCCCGATCGTGCTGCTGGCACCTGATGCCGCTGAAGCTCAGCGCATCTGGGATCACCTCGTGCGCGTCGGCATCGACGACGTCTCCGGCTACATCACCTCGCTCGACACCCTCGCCGACTACAAGCCAGAGGTCATCTCCCCCGCCGAGCTCGACCACACCGACTACGACCTGCTGCTCGATGTGCGCAACAAGACCGAGCACGCCGAGGGCCACATCCCCGGCTCCGCGCAGCTCAACGTCGGCCGCCTGCTGTGGAACCTCGACGAGCTGCCCGCGGACGGCACGATCGTGACCTACTGCCAGACCGGGATGCGCAACTCCGTCGCCGCCCAGGCGCTGCGCCGCGCCGGCTACGAGGTCATCGAGATCGACGGCAGCTTCGAAGGCTGGTCGAACTGGAAGCGCTCGGCCACCGCCTGACGCTCTGCCACTGCCTGATCGGCCCGCCGTCACCTGAGCAGCTCAGGTGAGGCCACGACAACGACAGCCTCCCCGCACCCACGGTGCGCCGGGAGGCTGTCGCCGTCTCCGCCTCGGGCGCGGTGGCGCACCTGTCTCCGGGGCCGGGGCGCACCTGTCACCGGGACCGGGGAGTCGATAGACTGGCGGGACCAGGATCCAGCACCAGGAGCTGACACCCATGGGTGACTACCGGCGCACCTACCTCGGCCGACGCCAGCAGTGGTTCGGTCTCAAGCCTGCGGCCAAGCGCGCGCTCGCCAGCCCTCTCATCCACCCGCTGCTGCGACCCGCCACCCGCCTGCCGGGCATCACCGTCGGCCGCCTGCCGGCTCCGGCCCACCTCGCCGAGGTGACCGGGCGCGTCCAGGTGATCGGCTCACCTGCCCCGGACGCTGGCGCAGAGTTCGTGCTGCTGCGCCCGGACCGCTGCGAGATCGCCAAGGAGATGTACTGGGGCAAGGGCCGCCGCCCCTCGGCTTCCGATGCCTTCGCCGTCGACCTGATGGCCACCCGCGCCACTGGCGCCGACGTGTTCCTCGACATCGGCGCCTACACCGGCATCTTCTCCCTCGCCCTGGCAGCGGCACACCCCGGCCTGCGGATCCACGCCTTCGAGATGGTGCCCGCGGTCGCCGATGCGTGTGCGGCGAACATCGAGCGCAACGATGCCGGTGAGCAGATCACGCTGCACCGGATCGGGGTCGGCGACCCGGATGTCGTGCTCAGCGTGCCATGCGGGGACGGCGGTTCGGCGCTGCCGTCGTTCTATTCGGTCGACATGGAGTTCTCCGCCGGGATCGAGGTGTCCTGCCGCAGCCTCGATGGGTTCAGCGAGCAGTTCGAACCAGACGATCGGGTGCTGCTCAAGGTCGATGTCGAGGGTGCGGAGAACACCGTGTTCGGCTTCGGCCAGCAGCTGCTGGCCGCCCACCGGCCGGAGATCCTGTGCGAGGTGCTGCCCGCCCGCGCGCAGCCGCGCGAGCTCGAAGCGCTGCTGGCCCCGCACGGCTATCAGTTCTATCTCGTCCGCGCTGGGATGCTGGAGCACCGGCAGCGGATCGTGCCGGATCCCGACTACCGCGACTGGTTCTTCTCCCCCGCCGCCCGGCAGGAGCTCGCCTCCGCCGGCGTGCCGGTGCGGGACTGACCCGGCTCAGCGGGCGAAGGCGACCTCGCCGGCGACGGGGCTGAGGTCGACCTGCAGATCGCGCACCGCGACCTGAGAGCCTTCCTCGTTGTCAACGATGCCCCAAGACATCTGTCAACTATGTCCCGATAGAGGACAGTGCCTAATTCCGGTGAGCTGAACCCTCAGGCTCAACAGCTGGCGTTTCCCGGTGGCCGCTGTCCCGGTCCCGGAACCACAACACAAGTGTCCAAATGCAGGCAGCGAGCACCACGGGCACAGAAACGACCCAGGACATGAAGGCGATAACTGCCTTAGCTACCCAGCCCTCCTCACCGGACTGCGACCAGATCGTCACTCCGATGCTCGTGAGCAAGAGAACTCCAGCTGCTGCAAGAACGATGGAAAAGGCGATTCGCGCCCCCCTACTTTTCGGCATCACGCGTTGCTTCCTTTCCCTTTGTAATAGTTCTTTCCAAACGCCCGAACAGCATAGTAATACGTACTGGCTGCTCGACGGCACGCATTCCCGTCTTTAGAGCGCCCCTTGCAGATCTTGTACATATCTTCCCGGAAACGCCAATCACATGTTTTCCGCGGGGTGCGCGAGTTCTTCGAATAACAGACATCGTGTTTGTTACACGCCGGCCGGAAGACTCGATCCCATTTCTTTGTTAGACGCTCAGTCACCTTTGGAGTCGAACACCCATTCACTTTCGCGGACTCGATTCCAGTAGTTTCAGATTCACGGCGAAGCGCCTCTTCTGTCACGTCGCCCTCATACCCTTGTTCACGAAGCGCCTTCTGCAAAAGAATAAGGGCCTCGGCTTCAGATAGGTCACGCTCATCCACCGTTGCAGACCCCACCTCTACTACTGGGATCTGCGCTTGCGCGGGAACTGCTATTCCGATCCCAGAGAGCATTGCTGCGATCATCGATGCCGAGGCAAGGGCTCCACGGATTCTGCTTACTCTCATGATACTTCTTACTGCGCAGCATTGGTTCGCAAAACGGTAGCACAGAAACAGCGGGTCTCCTACTGTTTCCGCATCTCCCTTCGTGCTATCCTCCAGCCAGACTGAAGCGGAAGCCTCCGACCAGACTCGATGACCGCCGTGGCTGACGCGTGGGGCATCTCCGCCCCCACACCAGGAGCTATTGTCATCGACCTGGCCAGGCGCGGCTCTGCGTCACCGTGCGAAGGCGACCTCGCCAGCGACGATGCTGAGGTCGACGTGCAGATCCCGCACCGCGCAGGCGTGCTCGAACAGCGCCTCCTCGGACTCGCACCTTCCGGTCACGCCGTCGGAGCCGGCGTGCCCGGTGATCGGGTCGGTGTCGACGACGATGAGGTCGGCGTCCATGCCCGGCATGATCCGCCCGGACTGTTTCTCCCGCCCGGCGGCGTAGGCGGCACCGGCGGTATGGGCTTCGATGGCGGCATAGGCGCTGATCCGCCGGTGCGGCTGGAAGGTGGTGGACGGGTCGCCGCTGATGTCGGCCCGGGTCATCGCCGCGTAGATCGCCGCCCACGGGTTGGAGGGCTCGACCGGCCCATCGGAGCCGAAGGCCACCGGCACCCCGGCAGCAGCCATCTCGCCCCAGGCGTAGGCGGCCAGCTGCGGATCGGGTCTGAGCGCCTCCAGCAGATGCAGATCGGAGATGCAGTGCCGCGGCTGCATCGAGGCGACGATGCCGAGCTCAGCGTAGCGGGCGATGTCATCGGGCTGGACGAACTGCACGTGCTCGATGCGGTGGCGCAGGCGCCGCGAGTAGATCCGCTCAGCCTCGCGGGAGATCGAACGGGTGCGGGCGAAGGCGGAGAGCACGTGGTGGTTGGCCTGGTCGCCGATCGCGTGGATGGCCAGCGACAGTCCGGACATGAGCGCATCGGTGATCTGCTCGCACAGCACGTCTTCGCTGGCGATCTCCATCCCGTAGTGATCGCAGGTGCCCGGATACGGGCTCGACATGTACGAGGTCTGGGATCCCAGCGCCCCGTCGGAGAACAGCTTGAGCCCACCGCGGGTGAACCACGCATCTCCGTCGCCGGTGCGCCAGGCGATCCCCTTGGCCCAGTCGAGCTCGTCGAGGCGCAGGTACTTCACCACCCGCATGAGCTGCCCGCCGCCGGCGCCGATCCCCTGTTCGCGCAGGGCCGCCCAGGTGCCCGACGAGACTGCCCGTCGATGTCGTGGATGCCGGTCAGGCCCTCGGACAGCCACTGCTGCTGGGCGGCGCGCATCCGCTGCATGCGCATCTCGATCGGCGGGGCGGGCACGAGGCGTTCGACGATGGTCGCGGCGTCCTCGCGCAGGATGCCGGTCGCCTGCCCGTCGGCGTCGCGGACGATCTCGCCGCCGCGCGGGCTGGGCGTGTGCTCGTCGATCCCGGCTGCGCGCAGAGCCGCGCCGTTACACCACAGCGTGTGGTAGTCGATCGACCACAGCGCCACCGGCCGGTCCGGCAGGGCGGCATCGAGCAGCTCCCGGTCGGGCTGGCCCGGCGTCTGCCACGTGTTGCAGTCCCAGCGTCCACCGGTGACCCACACGCCCGGCGGCAGGGATGCGGCGTGGGCGCGCACCGCCTCGACCGCGTCGGGCAGGCTGCGCACCTGGCGCAGGTCGACCTCGGCGAGTGAGTCGGCGTACATCGTGGCGTGGATGTGGGCGTCGACGAGGCCGGGCAGCACGGTCTGGCCGCGGCAGTCGATGATGTCCGCGCCCGAGGTGGTGGCGCGCAGCTGCGCAGCGTCACCGACCGCGGCGATGCGGCCTGCATCGATGAGGATGCCGGTGGCATGGGGGTGGGCCGGGTCGAACGTGTGCACATTGGCACCGGTGAGGAGTGTGGGCACGGGTCTCCAGATTCCGTCGGTCAGGGCTGGCCGGGCGGGCGGGCCTGCCGGCCGTCACTGCTCACGGTACTCCAGGCCCGCCGCCGGTCGGTGAGGACGCACCGGTTCTCGGGGCTGGGCAGTGTTCTCGGGGCTGGGCAGTGTTTTCAGTGCTGGGCAGCGCGCTGCCGGCGGTGGATGGCCGCGATGCGCTCGAGGTCCTCCAGGCTGCCGGCGGCGATGCACAGATCGCTCCCGTCACCGGTGCCGTGGTGGTGGGAGGGGCGGTACACGTGCAGGCCGGCCTCCTCGGCGATGAGGGCACCGGCGGCATAGTCGTACAGGCCCAGCCGGCGCTCATAGTAGACATCGACCCGGCCCGCGGCGGCCTGGCACAGGTCGATCGCAGCAGAGCCGGCCCGGCGCATGTCATCGAAGTGCTCCATGATCTCAGGCAGCACCGCGAACTGCTGATCGCGCTGAGCGCGCCCGTAGCCGAATCCGGTGGCCACGAGCCGGCCGCGCTGGCCGGGCCTGCGGCCCCGCAGGCGGGTGAGCGGCACCTCGGGGGCGGGCTGCCCACCGGAGTCGCCGCTGATCGCCTGCAGATCGCTGACCTGTCCTGCGAACATCCAGGCACCCCGGCCGCGGCGGGCGAGGAACACCTTCCCGAGCTCCGGGCCGGCGACGAGCCCGGCGAGCCACGTGTCCGGATCAGCAGCATCGGGGTCACCTGGGTCTGGGGTCCGGACCCCGATGGAGAAGGAGTAGTCCTCGATGCCGCGCACGAAGTTCACAGTCCCGTCGATCGGGTCGACATGCCAGTCCAAAGACTGCGGCCCGGCAGCCGCACCGTCCGCCGGTGGGACGCACAGGCCGGCGGCGATCTGCTCACCGCCTGCCACCCCGGTCACGGGCAGGGCTGCGGCATCCTCCTCCCCGATCATCGCGTCACCGGGACGCCGGGTGGCCAGGTACCAGCGCACGAGCGCCTCGATCTCAGCGTCGGCGGCGGTGACGAGGTTGTTGCGCTCGCCCTTGGCCTCGACGTCGGCGGCGCTGAGCTGCCGGCGCCAGTGCCGCATCCGGGCGGTGGCGATGTGGGCGGCGTCGCGGCAGAGGGCGAGCAGGGGGTCGGCGAGGATATCGGCGGAGTCCACGCCTCCACCGTACTGCCTCACAGCACCGCACTGCCTCACAGCAGGGTCGGACCGTTGAGGTTGTCCTTGTCGTCTTCCACTTTGGGGCTGGCGACGGCTGCGATGTCACCGGCGGAGGAGAGGCTGGAGGGGTGTTCGGCCTGGCGGGACGAGTGCCGGCGGATGATCTCCTGGACTGCCTGGGAGGAGGTGCCGGCCGCCGCGGCGATCGCCGCGTAGGTGACGCCCTCTTCCCGGGCTCTGAGGATCGCCGATACGTAGTTGGAATTCACGCGTTGGCGCTGTTTCGCAATCCGGCGTACCGCCTGAACGACGGCTTTCTGTTCGGCCGTCAGTGCCCGAGGTCGGCGTGACATGGTTCTATTCTACCCACTTCAGTGCTGCATCAGTGACCGCCAGCTGCCCGTCGGGGCGCAGAGACCGGCCTGCGGGAGGGGACCCGCGCGCGTGTTGCTGTGTGTTCGCCCGGCCCGACTGCGGCCCGAGAGAACATCGAAATATTGTTGAACAGGGAGTATAGTCACACTGGGGGTTCGGTGCCACCCGGATTCGACGGGTGAGACACATGCATGATATAGATTTCAATCCACTCCCGCTGCCGCCTGGCACAATGAGGCCATGGACGCCGACGCACCTGCCGCTGCACTCCCCCGCGAGACCTCTGATTCCGAGCCGTCTGCCGCGCGCGTGAGCGAGGTCCGCGCCGCCCTGCGCGAGGCGGGCATCGCCGATGTGCGCACCGCGGCCGTCGAGCGGGCCGCGTACTCCTCTGACGGTTCGCTCTTCCGTGTGGTTCCGGCTGCTGTCGTCTTCCCGCGCACCGCCGCCGAGGTGGGTGATGCGCTGAGTGTCGCACGACGCCTCGGGGTGCCGGTCACCTCGCGTGGGGCCGGGACGACGCTGGCGGGCAATGCGATCGGGCCGGGCATCGTGCTGGACTTCTCTGTGCACATGAACCGGATCCTCGACATCGATGCCGGGCAGCGTGCGGCCTGGGTGGAGCCAGGGGTGGTGCATGCCCAGCTGCAGGCGGCGGTCAAGCCTTACGGGCTGCGGTTCGGCCCAGATCCCTCGACGCATTCGCGGTGCACGATCGGTGGGATGATCGGCAACAACGCCTGCGGGCCGCGAGCGATGGGCTATGGGCGCACCGTCGACAACATCCTTGCGCTGCGTGTCATGCTCATCGATGGTTCGGTCGTCACGCTCACCGGTGACGACGGCGATGTCTTCCCGCGGCTGCAGGAGCTGGTGAACAACCACCTCGGGCTCATCCGCACGCAGCTGGGGACCTTCTCCCGGCAGGTCTCCGGGTACGGGCTTGAGCACCTGCTGCCGGAGAACGGCTGTGATGCCCGGCGTGCTTTCGCCGGCTCCGAGGGCACCTGGGGTGTGGTGCTGGCGGCGAAGATGCGGCTGGTGGCCGATCCGGCGCATGTCACTGCGGTGGTGCTCGGCTATGCGGATATGCCCACCGCCGCTGATGATGTGCCGGTGCTCTCGCAGTTCCCGGTCACCGCCTGTGAGGGGATGGACCGGCGGATGGTCGACCGGCTCATCGAGGAGAAGGGCCCGGGAGCCGTCCCGCCGATGCCCGCCGGCGGGGGCTGGATGCTCGTCGAGCTCGCCGGTGACGATCCCGCAGCACTGGAGCGGCAGGCCGCTGAGCTCATCGAGGCCTCCCATGCCGATGATGCGATGGTGCTGCCCGGGGAGGAGTCCGGTCCGATCTGGAAGATCCGCGCTGATGGCGCGGGCCTGGTCTCGCGCACCCCGGATGGGCGGGACTGCCATGCCGGGTGGGAGGACTCCGCGGTCCCGCCGGAGAAGCTGGGTGACTATCTGCGCGATCTCATGAGCCTGCTGGAGGAGCACGGCCTGTGGGCGCTGCCCTACGGGCACTTCGGTGATGGCTGCCTGCACATGCGCGTGGACTTCCCGCTGGATGCCGATGGTGGGCGGCAGGTGATGCGCGACTTCATGTTCGCTGCTGCCGAGCTCGTGGCCGCCTACGGCGGTTCGGTCTCCGGTGAGCACGGTGACGGCCGTGCCCGCGGAGAGCTCCTGGCGAGCATGTACTCGCCTGAGGCGATGCGCCTGTTCGCCGCCGTCAAGCACCTCTTCGACCCGCGCGGGCTGCTGAATCCCGGGATCATCGTCGACCCCGATCCACTCGATGAGCGCATCCGCCTGGCATCGATCAGGCCCGGGGACATGCCACCGGCCCGCCGGCAGCTCGGCTTCTCCTTCGCCTCGGACTCCGGCGACTTCGCCACTGCCGTCCACCGCTGCACCGGGGTGGGCAAATGCCGGGCCGATGCCGCCGCCTCGGGAGCGGTGATGTGCCCGTCGTATCAGGCGACGAAGGACGAGAAGCACTCGACTCGCGGACGGGCCCGCGTGCTGCAGGAGATGGTCGACGGCCGGCTCGTCGACGGCGGCTGGCGGTCACCAGAGGTCCATGAGGCCCTCGATCTGTGCCTGTCATGCAAGGCCTGCGGATCCGAGTGCCCCACCGGCACCGATATGGCGACCTACAAGGCCGAGGTGCTAAACCAGAGCTACCGCGGCCGCGTGCGTCCGCTGGACCACTATGTGCTCGGCTGGCTGCCCGACCTGGCCAAGCTCGCCTCACCCATCGCCGCTCTGGCCAATCTCCCCCAGCGCCTGCCGCCGCTGGGAAAGCTGGCGAAGAAGACCGCCAATATCGACACCCGCCGGAACATCCCGACGTTCACGCACCTGCCCTTCACCCGCTGGTTCGCACAGCGCACCGGCCACAACCGCACCCTGCCGGCCCGCGAGCACGGCGGCCGGCATGCCGGTCTGCCGGAGCGCGTCGTGCTCTTCGCCGACACCTGGTCGAACTTCTTCGCTCCCCGCATCCTGGCCGCCACCGTCGAGGTGCTGCGCCGCACCGGCGTCGACGTCCACGTCACCCCCACCACCGAATGCTGCGGGCTCACGTGGATCTCCACCGGCCAGCTCGACACCGCCCGCACCCGGCTGCACTCGACCATCGCGGCCCTCGACGCCACCGCTGCCGAGGTGAGCACCGCCTCGGGAACGGATGCACCGCCCGAGGTGCCGATCATCGTCGTCGAACCCTCATGCGCGGCCACGCTGCGGGATGATGCCGAACGCCTGCTCGGCACCGAGGCCGCCGGCCGCGTCGCCGGCCGGGTGCAGACGCTGGCGGAGTTCCTCCTCGGCGCTGGTGCGGAGCTGCCCGATCTCAGCGGCACCACCGCCATCGTCCAGCCGCACTGCCACCACAATGCCGTCATGGGATTCGCCGCCGACCGCGAACTCATGACGCGCGCCGGGATGACGATCGAGGTGCTCGGCGGCTGCTGCGGGCTCGCCGGCAACTTCGGCGTCACCGACGGCCACTACGAGGTGTCACAAGCCGTCGGCGAAGTCGCGCTGCTGCCGGCGCTGCGCACCGCTGATCCGCAGACGATCGTCCTGGCAGACGGCTACTCATGCCGCACACAGATCAGCGACCTCACCGAGCACGCGGGCGTGCATCTTGCCGAGCTGCTCGCCACGCACCTGTCGCCGAACTGGCACGCAGAGGCGATGCAGGCCCCGCCCCGGCGCTGAAGCTCTGCGGGAGCCTCAGGCCTTGACGGTGAGGACCGGGACCTCGGCTTCGAGCAGGATGCGCTGCGCCTGTGAGCCGAGGATGAACTTGCCGATCGCGCTGCGCTTGCGCAGGCCGATGACGATGAGGTCGGCGTTCTCCTTCTCTGCCCATTCGTTGAGCGTCTGCACGAGATCGTCCTCGTGCGCCGGCTGCTCGACCCGGGCGCTGACACCGCAGTCGGCGGCCTGGGCGAGGATGCGCTCGGTGTCCTTCTGGTGGATGGCGGTGACACTGTCGGCGGTGCCACGGCGCGGGGAGTTGATCACGATGACGTCAGTGTTGCGCAGCTTCGCCTCAGCGAATGCGGTCTCGAGTGCGGCTTCGCCTTCCGGCGCGGGCAGGTAACCGATGAGGATCGTCATAGCCTCAGTATATGGGGCAGGATCCACAGGTTCGGGGCGGGTCCACCGCCTCGCAGGGGCGGTCCGGCGGGGCAGCGCACTGGAGCTGCCTGCGCACTGGATTCCCCTGTTCCTTCACCCTAATCTGGCAGTGACGCCTGCCCGGCCGGCGCGGCAGCCATGCCGCACCGCCTCTGAGAAGGAGCCATATGAAGGTCGCCATCGCCCAGATCAATACGACCCCTGATAAGAACGCCAATCTGGAGCTCATCGGCTCCCAGCTGCAGCAGGCCGCTGACCAGGGTGTTCGCCTCGTCGTCTTCCCGGAGGCGACGATGGTTCCCTTCGGCGCGAAGCTCGCGGACAATGCCGAGGAGCTCGACGGGCCCTTCGCCCAGCGGCTGCGGGAGCTCACCGCAAAAGCCGGGCTCGTCACCGCGGTCGGGATGTTCCGCCCCGGTGCTGATGGCCGGGTCATCAATACCCTGTTCCTCACCGGCGTCGACTCCGCCGGCGAGCGCGTTGAGGCGCACTACGACAAGATCCACCTCTTCGACGCCTTCGGCCACCGGGAATCCGATGACGTCACCCCCGGTGAGGGGCTGGCGACGGTCGCCATCGACGGCGTCACGGTGGGTCTGACGATCTGCTATGACATCCGCTTCCCCGCCCTGTACACGGCGCTGGCGCGCTCCGGGGCCGAGGTGATCATCGTTTCGGCGTCCTGGGGTGCCGGTGAGGGCAAGATCGAACAGTGGGAGCTGCTCGGCCGGGCCCGCGCGCTCGATTCGACGAGCTTTGTGCTCGCCTGCGACCAGGCCGACCCGCAGGTCACCGGCGTCGAGGTGCACCCGAAGGCGCCGGCCGGCGTGGGCCACTCCTACATCAGCGCTCCGAACGGCAGCATCGTCGCCCAGGCTGGCAAGGACACCGAGCTGCTCGTCGCCGAGCTCGACATCGACGCGGTGGCCGCCACCCGCACACGGATCCCCGTGCTGGAGAACTCGCGCCTGGAGGCCGAGCACGCAGTCACCCGCGCCTGAGACGGGGCTGACCCCGGGCTGACACAGCCGGGGCAGGCCCGGCCCGACATAGCCGGGGCAGGCCCGGCCGGAAACGGCATCTGCAGTGATCTGCAGGTGCCGTTTCCTTTTGCGCCCGCGCCACCTCCCGAGTCACCACGCAAGCCACCACCAGAACCACCACGCGAGCAACCGCCCGAACCTGCCCTCGTGCCGCACCTCACACTTTGGAAGTGTTGACATCCTTTTTTAGTAAGACCTAACTTACTCGAGTGATCACGACGCCTTCTCGGCCCGGTCTCCATGGCCGCAATCTGCACCTCGGGTACTCCCGCGGCGATGTCATCACCGATGTGACCGTCGACCTCACACCCGGCAGCATCACAGCCCTTGTCGGCCCCAACGGCTCCGGCAAGTCGACGCTGCTGCGCGGGCTCGCCCGCCTCCAGCCGCTCAGCGCCGGCACAGTCGAGTTCTCCGACGGCACCGATGTCGCCGAACTTCCCTCCAGGGCATTGGCGCGCCGGCTCACCATGCTCGCACAGTCGCGCCCCGTCCCGCAGGGGATGCCGGTGCGCTCCGCCGTCGCCCTCGGCCGCCACCCGCACCAAGGCCGGTTCCGCACCGGCGACCGAGACGGGCAGGCGGTGGTCGAGCGTGCCATGGAGCTCACCGGCGTCGCGGCAGTAGCTGATACCGCCGTGCACGAACTTTCCGGCGGGCAGCTGCAGCGCGTCTGGCTCGCCTCGTGCCTGGCCCAGGACACCGAGGTGCTGCTGCTCGATGAGCCGACCAACCACCTCGACCTCAAACATCAGGTGGAGCTGCTGGAGCTTCTCGACAGCCTCGCCCATGACCACGGCGTCAGCATCGGCGTCGTCCTGCACGATCTCAACCACGCCGCAGCCGTCGCCGACCACATCGTGCTGCTCTCCGGCGGGCGCGCTGTCGCCGCAGGAGCCCCGGCCGAGGTGCTCGACGGGCCGCTGCTCAGCCGCGTCTATGACATTGAGATCACCTCTGCACCCGACCACGCATCCGGTCGCATCAGCGTTCAGCCCCGGCCGCTGCGCCGCTCCGACAGCGGAAGCAGCGCCTCGCCATCCCGGCGCTCCCGCCCCAGCACCAGCGCTGGGGCACCGACGACAGAAGGAACACCATGAAGCTGCGCACCCTGGCGCTCACTGCGCTCATCTCCTCCCTGGCCCTCGCCGGCTGCGGCACCACCGACGATCCGAGGTCGGCTGAGACTCACGCGGCAGGCGGCCCGGTGTCGATCACCGATTCGCGCGGCAAGGAGGTCACGCTCGATGCGCCCGCTGAGCGCGTCGTCACCCTCGAATGGTCGGTGACTGAGTACGTCGCCGCCCTCGGCGTCGACCCGATCGGTGTTGCCGATCCGGAAGGCTACGGGCAGTGGGGCGCCAGCATGAAGCTCTCCGGCGATCCGACGGATGTCGGTGTGCGCACCGAGCCGAGTGTCGATGCGATCGCCGGTCTCGAACCGGACCTCATCCTCGCCGATGTCTCCTCCATCCCGGAGGACGCGATGGAGCAGATGGAGCGCATCGCACCGGTGGCCGTCTTCACCTCGGCGACGACCGATGACCTCTTCGAACTGGTGAAGAGCAATCAGCACGATGTCGCCACCCTGCTCGGCAAGGAGGACGAGGCAGCGCAACTCGATGAGGACTTCGAGCAGACGCTCGCCGATGCGAAGGCGAAGGTCGCCGAAGCCGGCCTGGAGGGTGCGCCGATGGTGTTCGTCTACCCGCTCGCGGAGGCGAACTCGCTGACCTTCCGGATGCACGGTCCCGGCTCGGCCCCCTCAGCCGTCGGCTCTGCGATCGGCCTGACCGATGCGTGGTCGAAGCGCGATGACGAGGAGTACGGGATCTCCACGACCGATGTCGAAGGGCTGCGGGAGCTGCCGGATGACACGCAGTTCCTCTACTGGGACGACCCGACCCAGGACAGCCCGATCAGCACGTTGGAGAAGAACTCCGTGTGGACCGGCCTGCCGTTCGTCACGGCCGGCAACGCCGCCGCGGCCGGGGACGGCATCTGGATCTACGGCGGCACAGTCTCACTCGGGGCATTCGCCGAGAACGTCGCCGACACCATCACACAAAAGTGACCAGCACCCGCGAGCGCGCCACGGTGCTGCCGGAAACGACGGCAACACCGGGCCAGCCAAGCGCTCCCGGCCAGCAGGAAACACCAGCACAGCAGGACGCACCCGGCCGACAGCCAACACCAGCGCAGCTGGCGCGGCCGGGCCGGGCGGCGCTGCGGCTGGGCCTGCTCCTCATCCCGGCCGCCGGGCTGCTCGTGCTACTGAGCGTCCTGCATCTGACGCAGGGCACCTCGCAATTGTCCGCCGCCGAGGTGTGGGCCTTCGTCTTCGGCCGTGCCGAGGGCGATGCTGCGGCAGCAGTCGTCCTCGACTCCCGGCTGCCGCGGCTGCTGGCCGGGCTGTCGGTCGGTGCCGCACTCGGCCTGGCCGGCGGGATGCTGCAGTCGATCACCCGCAACTCCCTGGCCTCACCGGATACCCTCGGGGTCAACGCCGGAGCGTTCTTCGCTCTCACTCTGGTGTCGGCCTTCGGCATCAGCCTGCCGTTCATCTCCGGTGCGGCGGTGGCCTTCGCCGGCGGGCTGGCCGCAGCTGCTCTCGTCCTGGCGATCTCGACGGGGCCCGGCAGCTCCCCCATCCGGCTCGTGCTCACCGGTTCAGTCATCGCACTCGGCCTCGGGGCCATCACCTCGATGCTGCTGCTCCTCTTCTCCTGGCAGACCCAGGGGCTCTTCGCCTGGGGTGCCGGCAATCTCAGCCAGACCGGCATCGACGGGGTCACCTCCCTGCTGCCGGTGCTCGCCTGCGGCTTCGCCGCGATGCTGATTTTCGGCCGGCGGCTCGATGTGCTGCAGCTCGGCGATGATGCGGCCGCCAGCCTGGGCGTGCGGGTGCGGCTGTGGCAGACGATCTTCCTCATCATCGCCGTCATCTGCACCGCCGCTGCAGTCACCATCACCGGGCCGATCGGCTTCGTCGGCCTCTGCGCCCCAGCACTCACCCGCCTGCTCACCCCCTTCTTCCCCATGCTCAGCCGGCAGCGCATCCTCATCACCGCCTCCAGCCTGCTCGGCGCGCTGCTCATCATCGGCGCCGATGTGGCTCTGCGCGCAGTCTTCGGCGCCAGCGACAGCGTGTCGATCCCCACCGGCGTCATCACCTCGATCATCGGCGCTGTCTTCCTCGCCGCACTGGCCTGGTCGGCCCGCTCCGGCTTCGATGCCGACTCCCTCGTCACCCTGCGGGCCGGCACCGCCTTCGGGCTGCGGCACCCCTGGCTGCTCATCCTCACCGTCGGCGCACTGCTGGCCGCCGCGATCGGCGGTGCGGTGCTGGTCGGCGACACGATGCTGCTCGGCGGCGATGTCGTCAACTGGCTCACCCAGCAGGCCAGCGTCCGCATCCAGATCGTCCTCGAAGCCCGGGTGCCGCGCGTGGCCGCCGCGGTGCTCGGCGGCATCTGCCTGGCAGTCGCCGGGGCGATCCTGCAGGGAGTGACCCGCAATGCGCTGGCAGATCCCGGCGTGCTCGGCATCTCCGCTGCGGCAGCGCTCGGCGCGGTGACGGTCATCGTCTCCGGCTCCGCGGACTTCTCGATGATCCTGCTCGGCGCCCTGGCCGGCGCAGGGATCTCCGGCTGCATCGTCGTCGGCCTGTCCGGGCGCGCCGGCACCAGCCATGCGGCGATGGTGCTCGCCGGCATCGCCATCTCGGCTGTGGCCACCGCCCTCACGACCCTGCTGCTTGTGCGCACGGACCCGTGGAACCAGGCCAAGGCGCTCACCTGGCTCGGCGGTTCGACCTATGGGGCGACCTTCGCGCAGTGCCTGCCGATGGTCATCGCCCTCGTCGCCGCCGGGATCGTGCTCGCCGCCACCGCCCGGGACCTCGACCTCATGCAGATCGACGACACCACCCCGCGGTTGCTCGGCGTCGACGTCGGCCGCTCGCGCGGCATGCTCGTCGCATGCGCCCTCGTCCTCGTCGCCGCGGCGACGATCTGCGTCGGCACGATCGCCTTCCTCGGGCTCGTCGCCCCACACGCCGCCCGGGCGCTCATCGGCCGCACGCACCGTTTCCTGCTGCCGCTGTCCGGACTGCTCGGCGCCCTGCTGCTCACCGTCGCCGATGCGCTCGGCCGCACCGTCATCGCGCCCGCGCAGATCCCGGCCGGCCTCATCACCGCCGTCATCGGCTGCCCGTACTTCATCTGGACCCTGTGGAGGATGCATCGCACATGACGACCACCGCCCAACCCCAGAACCCCTACACGGCCTTCCCCGCCACCCTCGTCGAGCGCACCGAGCTCAGCCCGCACTTCACCAGGCTGACCTTCGCCGATGCGGCGCTGCGGACATTCGGCGCCACCCGCCTCGACCAGCGGATGAAGATCGTCCTCACCGATGCCGCACAGCGTGCCACCATCATGGCTGCCGCTGACTGGCTGTCGTGGTGGCGTGCGGAGCCGGCGGATAAGCGTCCGCAGATCCGAACCTATACGGTCCGCGCCGTCGACCAGTCCGCCGGCCGGGTCGTCGTCGACTTCGTCACCCACGGCACTGCCAGCCCCGCCAGCCGCTTCGCGATCGAGGCTCCGCTCGGCGCGGAGGTCATCCTCGTCGGGCCCGATGCGCGGGTCGCCGGCCATGACAGCGTCGGCCTGGCCTATCGGCCCGGTGCCGCCGAGCAGGTGCTGCTCATCGGCGATGAGACCGCTGTGCCGGCGATCGCCAATGCCTTCGAGCAGCGTGCTGGGAGCACGGCCCGCCTGCAGGCCTTCATCGAGGTGCCCACCCAGCGCGACATCCTCGACCTCGACCGGCGGTCCGGCGATGCCCTCACGTGGCTGCCGCGCGAGCGGGCCGACGGCACCACCGTCGCGCGTGGGGAGCAGCTGTGTGCGGCCGTCGCTGACTGGGCAGCAGCGCTTCCGGCGGCTGCGCTTCCGGCAGCCGGCGCCGAGGCGGCAGCTGGCGCGGCACGGATGGCAACCGGCGCCTCGGGAGCGGAGGAGGCCGAAGCCGACAGCGACGAGGCGCTGCTGTGGGAGGAGTCCGTGGCGTCCGGGGCGCTGTATGCCTGGGTGGCAGCCGATGCGCCGACGGTGAAGCAGGTGCGGCGGATCCTGCTGCGCGAGCACGGCTTCGACAAACGGCAGTGCTCGTTCATGGGCTATTGGAAGCCCGGGGTCTCCGGGAACTGAACCCAGCCGCCGCCTCGGAAGGGGCGAGCACCGCCTCGGAAGGGGCGAGCACCGCCTCGGGCCGGGCGACAGCCGCCCCGGCCGGAACGCTCAGCGCTCAGACCGGGGCGGCTGCAGGCCGCACTCAGGCGGCGATATGCCCGTAGTCGCGGGCGTGGCGGTGGACGAGGAACTGCGTGTACGCCGGGGTGGTGAGGAAGTCCGGCAGCTCGTCGTCAAGGGCGGTCTCGCGGAAGATCTGCACAGCATCGCAGTAGTGATCGGCCGGATGCCGGCGGATCGTCGCGAGCTCCTCAGCCATGAAGCGCTCGATGAGCCGGCGGGTGATCGTGCGCCCGTCATCGAGGATGACGCCGTGGTGGACCCACTGCCAGATCTGCGAACGCGAGATCTCAGCGGTCGCGGCATCCTCCATGAGGTTGTTGAGCGCAGCCGCACCGGTGCCGGAGAGCCAGGCGTTGAGGTAGCCGAGCCCCACGCGGATGTTGGCGCGCACCCCGGCCTCGGTCGGCGCCATGTCGAGGCCCTCCATCGACAGCAGATCAGCGGCGGTGGTCTCGACGTCCTCGCGCCGGCGGTCGAGCTGGTGGGGCCGCTCGCCTAGCACCGCGTCGAAGGACTCCCGGGCGACCGGAATGAGATCCGGGTGGGCGACCCACGAGCCGTCGAAGCCATCGGCGGCCTCGCGGTCCTTATCGGCCCTGACCTGGGCGAAGGCGTTCTCGGTGATCTCCGGCTGGCGGCGGTTGGGGATGAAGGCGCTCATCCCGCCGATCGCATGGGCCCCGCGCTTGTGGCAGACCTTGACGAGGTGTTCGGTGTAGGCGCGCATGAACGGCAACGTCATCGACACCTGCGCGCGGTCCGGCAGCACGAACTCGCGGTGGCGGCGGAAGTTCTTGATCATCGAGAAGATGTAGTCCCAGCGGCCGGCGTTGAGACCGGCGCAGTGATCGCGCAGCTCGTAGAGGATCTCCTCCATCTGGAAGGCCGCGGTGATCGTCTCGATGAGCACGGTCGCGCGGATCGTGCCGTGGCCGATGCCGAGGTAGTCCTCCGCGAAGCTGAAGACCTCATCCCACAGCTTCGCCTCGCGGGCGGCTTCGAGCTTGGCGAGGTAGAAGTAGGGGCCGCGGCCGGAGTCGATGAGCTCCTGGGCGTTGTGGAAGAAGAACAGGCCGAAGTCCACGAGCGCGGCCGCAGCCGAGGTGTCGGAGCCGTGGTCGTCGACGTAGCGCAGGTGCTTCTCCGGCAGGTGCCAGCCGCGCGGGCGCACGACCATCGTCGGCGGGTGCGGATTGGTCATCTGGTAGTGCTTGCCGGTGTCCTCATTGGTGAATGCGAGGGTGCCGCGCACGGCCCGGCTGAGATTCCCGATGCTGGTGACGATGTTGTCCCAGGTGGGGCTGGTGGCGTCTTCGAGGTCGGCGAGCCACACCTTGGCCTCGGAGTTCAGCGCGTTGATGGCCATCTGCGCCGAGGCCGGGCCGGTGATCTCCACGCGGCGGTCCTCGAGCCCCGGGGCGCCGCGGTGGCCGGCGACCTGCCAAGTGGGATCCTCGCGAATCTCCCGCGTCTCGGCCTTGAACTCCGGCATCCGGCCGCGGTCGATGGCGGCGCGGCGGACGTCGCGGGCGGCGAGCACCTCGCGGCGGCTGCTGTGGAAGCGGTCGTGCAGCGCGGCGACGAAATCGAGAGCCTCCTGCGTGAGCACAGCCTCGTAGCCGCGCTGCATGGGGCCGGTGATCATCATGTGTGACATGGGAATTCTCTCCTTGGTGTCCGTCCGGCCCCGGCCCTGACGGAACCCCTTCAAACGTCAGGGCCGGAGACGGACGAGTCTGGGGGCGCCGGCCGGATTCCTCCGGCCGGCGGCGCAGCAGATCTGCTCGGGGCAGACCGGGTCTGTGGGGTCAGAACTGCGCGGCTTCGGTCGAGTCCTTCAGGGCGGTGGTCGAGGACTCCGGGTTGATGGCGGTGGAGACGAGGTCGAAGTAGCCGGTGCCCACCTCGCGCTGGTGCTTGGTGGCGGTGTAGCCGCGGTCCTCGCTGCCGAACTCGCGCTCCTGCAGCTCGACGTAGGCCTTCATCTGCTCGCGGGCGTAGCCGTGGGCCAGATCGAACATCGAGTAGTTCAGGGCGTGGAAGCCGGCCAGGGTGATGAACTGGAACTTGTAGCCCATGGCGCCGAGCTCACGCTGGAACTTCGCGATCGTGTCCTCGTCCAGGTGCGCCTTCCAGTTGAAGGACGGCGAGCAGTTGTAGGCCAGCATCTGATCCGGGTACTCGCTCTTGATCGCCTCGGCGAAGCGCTTGGCGACCTCAAGGTCCGGCGTGGAGGTCTCCATCCACAGCAGGTCGGAGTACGGGGCGAAGGCCAGGCCGCGGTCGATGCAGGGCTCGATACCGTTGGTGACCTTGTAGTAGCCCTCGGCCGAACGCTCACCGGTGAGGTACTTCTGGTCGCGTTCGTCGATGTCGGTCGTCATGAGGGTCGCGGCCTCCGCGTCGGTGCGGGCGACGACGAGGGTCGGGACGTTCTCGACATCGGCGGCCAGGCGAGCGGCGTTGAGGGTGCGGATGTGCTGTGCGGTGGGCACGAGCACCTTGCCGCCGAGGTGGCCGCACTTCTTCTCCGAGCCGAGCTGGTCCTCGAAGTGCACGCCGGCGGCACCGGCGGCGATCATGCCGCGCATGAGCTCGTAGACGTTGAGCGCCCCGCCGAAGCCGGCCTCAGCATCGGCGACGATCGGCGCAAGCCAGTCCTCGACACTGGAGCTGCCTTCGGAGCGCTCAATCTGGTCGGCGCGCATGAGTGCGTTGTTGATGCGGCGCACGACCGCCGGCACCGAGTTGGCCGGGTAGATCGACTGGTCCGGGTAGGTCTGGCCGGCGAGGTTCGCATCGGCGGCGACCTGCCAGCCGGAGAGGTAGATGGCCTTGAGGCCGGCCTTGACCTGCTGCACGGCCTGGTTGCCGGTGAGCGCGCCGAGGGCGTTGACGAAGTCCTCGGTGTGGATGAGGTCCCACAGCCGTTCGGCGCCGCGGCGGGCGAGAGTGTGCTCTTCGATGACGGAGCCGCGCAGCTTGATGACATCCTCAGGGCTGTAGTCGCGGGCGATGCCCTGCCAGCGGGGGCTCGAGGCCCATTCGCGGCGCAGCGCGTCGACGTCGTGCAGGTTCTGCTGATTCTCCGGTGCCATGATTCCTCCTGTTGCGGGCCGCGCCGCTTCCGGCGCTGTGCGTATCGTTCCGTCTGGCCGCCGCCGAGGCGGTGGCCGGTTTCTTCTGGTGTGCTCACCAGTCTGGTGCCACCGCAGGAGGGAAATCGAGGGAAATTCAACAGAAGATTCGACGATCTTCTGCACAGCAGAATTATGGGCGTTCTGCGTGCTTTTCTGTGCCCTGTGCCACAATGTGGGGCATGAGCATCACCCCACCGAACCCAGCCGAGGCCTCGGATCCGGGTGCCGGCCGCGCAGCCGATGCGCTGAGCATCGGCCAGAAGGTCCGCCACTACCGGCGCCGCAAGAAGCTCACCCTCGATGAGCTCGGGCGGCGGGTCGATCGCGCCGCCTCGCAGATCTCGACGATCGAGAACGGCAAGCGCGAGCCCTCGCTGTCGATGCTCTCTGCGCTGGCTGCCGCGCTCGATACGACCACCGATGCGCTGCTCGATCCGGAGCCGGTCGATGAGCGCAGCGCCCTGGAGCTGGAGCTGGAGCGCGCCCAGTCCTCTCCCCTGTACACCTCCCTGCAGCTGCCGCAGGTGCGGGCGAAGTCGCTGCCGCAGGATGCGCTGGAGGCGATCGTCGGGCTGCAGCGCCAGCTCAGCCAGCTGGTGCGCCGGCGCGCGGCCACACCGGAGGAGGCGAGGCGGGCGAACAAGCAGCTGCGTGAGGACATGCGCGCCCGCCACAACTACTTCGCCGGTCTCGAGCAGACCGCCGGTAAGCTGCTCTCGGTCATCGGCTACACCGACGGCCCGCTACGGCAGGCGCAGGCTGCTCGCCTGGCTGAGCACCTCGGCTTCAGCCTGCACTACGTCTCCGACCTGCCGAAGTCGACGCGGTCGGTGACGGACACGAAGAACAAGCGGCTGTACCTGTCGAACCAGGACCTGGCCGAGCACGATCCGCGCTCCTATCTGCTCACCGCGCTCGCCTCGCACATCCTCGGCCACAGCCCGCCGCACGACTACGGCGAGTTCCTCTCCCAAAGGGTCGAGGCGAACTATCTGTCGGCTGCGCTGCTGCTGCCGGAATCGGCCGCGGTGCCGTTCCTCACCGAGGCGAAGAAGAACCGCCGGATTTCTCTGGAGGAGCTGCGCGACTTCTTCGGCGTCAGTTATGAGACCGCCGCCCACCGGTTCACCAACCTCGCGACCGAGCACCTGAGCCTGCCCGTGCACTTCATGAAGGTCCACTCCTCTGGCACCATCCACAAGGCCTACTCGAACGACGGACTGCCGTTCCCCACCGACCCGCTCGGGGCGATCGAGGGCCAGTACGGGTGCAAACGGTTCACCTCCAGGCAGGTGTTCACCGTCTCCGACCGCTTCAGCCCGTACTTCCAGTACACCGACACCCCCAAGGGCACCTACTGGTGCACCGCCCGGGTGCTGCCCGGCGCCGGCGACTTCTCCGTCAGCCTCGGTGTGCCGTTCCAGCATGTGCGCTGGTTCGACGGCCGCGAGACCCCGCAGCGCTCGCAGTCACGCTGCCCTGACCCCAGCTGTTGCCGGGAGGCACCCGATGAGCTGGAGGAGAAGTGGGCCGATGCCTCCTGGCCGTCTGCCCGGATGCACGCCTCCCTGCTGGCCGCCCTGCCGCCGGGTGTGTTCCCCGGTGTCGACACGACCGAGGTGTATGAGTTCCTCGACCGGCACGCCACCAGCTGAGCTGCCGCGAGCCTGCCCGGCTCAGCACGCTCGGCCAGCCGCACTCGCCAGCGCCGGACCACCCGTGCCCCTCAGCTTCGGCCAGTAGGATCGGGGCATGGACCGAGACCTGCGCGCAAAGTGGAACGAACGCTGGGCCGATCACGACTCCGATGTCGACGGCACCGATCCCAATCCCGAGGTGGAGGAGGCGATCGCCGGCCTGTTCCCGGATGCCTCCGCACGCCCGGGGAGTGAGGAGCGCGGCAATGCGCTCAGCACGCTGCGGGCCGTCGATCTGGGTTCGGGCGCCGGGCGCAACACTGCGCCGCTGGCCCGGGCGGGTCTGCAGACGACGGCGGTGGACTTCTCTCCGGTGGCGATCGCCCGGCTGTGTGCACGTGCCGCAGCCGAAGGCTGGGATGAGCGCCTCATCGGCATCACCGCTGATCTGGTGACCTGGATGCAGACCACCGCGGAGCGCTACGACCTCGTCGTCGCCGGCTACATCCACGGCCTCGACGGTGCGCTCAGCCAGGCGGCCAGGCTGCTGGAGCCCGGCGGGCGGCTGCTGTGGATCCTGCATGCGCCGGAGTCACCGCACGGCCCGCCGCCGCACATCCACCGGCCGAGCGCCGAGGAGGTCTTCGCCGGAGCCGCCGGCATCGACGTCCTCACCGATGTGCGGGCTGACACGGTGGTCCGCGATGAGCGCTTCACCGACATCGTGCTCACCGCCACGCGCCGCGCCTGAGGGTGTGCAGGCCGTGTCACGAGGCTGACACATCGAACACGCGACAGACACACTTCCAGCGCAGCGAGCACGTCTTCACTCCTTAACGTGGAAGCAGAAGGAAAACCTGCGGAGGGCAGAGACGGCTCCTCCGCCCACGTGAGGAGACATGCACATGCGCATCACCAAGAGCATCATCATCAAGGCAGCCACCGTCCTCGCCGGCGGAGCAGCCGCCCTGTCGCTGTCCGCCTGCGGCATCGAGATCAGCTTCGACAACCCCAACAAGGATGACGAGCAGTCCACCGAAGAGGAGCAGAACGGCGAGGAGGACACCCAGCAGGATCAGAAGCAGCCCGACAGCAGCGAGGGCGCCGACGGAAGCGGCATCAGCAATGGTTCCGGCAGCGACAGCGGCGCAGGCTCCGGCGGTTCGGGCTCCAGCGATTCCGGCTCGGGCAGCGGCTCGGGTACTGACACCGGCTCCGGTGGCGGCGCCGACCCGATCATCGAAGCTTCGAAGCTGGAGGCCTCGATCAAGGAACAGGCCGAGCAGCAGTCGGGCATCAGCGGCATCACCGTCGAGTGCAATGATCTGCGCGCCTCCCGCGTCGGCGCGACGACCACCTGCACCATGGATGTGCCCGGCGACAAGAAGTACTTCCCGATCGCCAAGGTCACGAGCATCAACGGCAACTACGTCGAGTACAAGCTGGAGTTCCCCGGCGTCGACTTCTGATCGACCAGCCCCGGCCAGCTGGCCGTGACACCCCAGACTACCTGAGGGTCACCCCGACCAGCTGACAGTCAGCAGCTCAGCGCTTCCGCAGCCGATACTGATCGGCAGAGCGGGAGCGCTGCTGCTGTTCCAGCTTGCGGCGCAGCTCGGCGTTCTCCGCCTTGAGCTTCTCCGCCTCCTCCCGCAGGGATGCCACCTCGGCGCGCAACGCCTCGGAGTCTGTCCCGCTGGCCGCGCCCGAGGTGCCGGCCGCCTTCCGTTCAGCAGCTGCCACCCAGCCGCGCAGGGTGCGGGGGTTGACGTCCAGATCGCGGGCGACCTCGGCGACCGGGCGGTCGGAGGACTGTGCCTGTCTGACGGCATCGGCCTTGAACTCGGCGGAATAGTTCTGGCGGGTTCCTGCCATCGCGGCGCTCCTGTTGTGCTCGGGTCTGCAGTGTACGGGTGTGGTCTGGCTCTCAGTCTAGCGAGCTGCCGGCCGGCCGCTCAGCGCAGTGCCTCGAGTGCCTGGTCGACGATGTGCTCGGCGATCGCCAGCGAGCTCGTCGCTCCCGGCGAGGGCGCATTGCGCACCTGGGTGAGGCGGCCGCGGGTGGTGATGACGAAGTCGTCGACGAGGTTGCCCTCGGCGTCCATCGCCTGGGCGCGCACACCGCGCGGGCCCGGCCGCACCGTCATCGGGTCGATCTCCGGCACGAACTTGCGGGCTTCCTCGATGAAGGCCGTGGGGCTGAGCGCAGTGCGCACCTCGCGCGCGGCAGCGCCGAGGTTCTGGGAGGCGAACTTCCAGAATCCCTTGAAGCCCAGCGTCGAGCCGATGTCGTTGAGGTCGAAGCCGCCCTTGGAGTACTTCTCCCGGCCCATCGACAGGAAGGCATTGGGTCCGAGCATGAGCGCCCCGTCGACGCGGCGGGTCAGGTGCACTCCCAGGAACGGATACTTGGGGTCCGGGACCGGATAGATGAGGCCGCGCACCACCTCGGCGGCGGGACGATCGATGACGAAGTAGTCGCCGTAGAAGGGCACGATCTTGGGCACCGCACTGAGGCCGGAGTTGATGGCCAGGCGGTCGGACTGCAGGCCCGCGCAGGTGACGACGAGATCGTAGGCGCCGGCGTCCTCGGTGACCATCGAGTCCGCGGCCCCGGGCATCGCCAGGCGGATGCGCACCTCATTGCCGAGCGCATCGAGCTGGGCGACCTCGGAGTTGAAGCGCAGCTGGCCGCCGGCGTCCTCGACATCGGCGCCGAGCGCCTCGGTCAGGGCGGCGAAGTCGACGATCGCGGTGTGCGGCGAGTGCAGCGCGAGCACGCCGCGCACATTCGGTTCGACCTCGCGCATCTGGTTCCGGTCGAGCAGCTTGACGTTCGGCACGCCGTTGGCCTTGGCACGTTCGAGGATCTTCTCCAGCCGCTCGACCTCCATCGTGTCGTGGGCGACGACGAGCTTGCCGCACTCCTGGTACGGCACGCCCCGCTCGTGGACGTAGCCCACAAGCTTCTCGACTCCGCGCCGGCACAGCGTGGCTTTGAGGCTACCGGGTTCATAGTAGAGGCCGGCGTGCACGACACCGGAGTTGTGGCCGGTCTGGTGGGCGGCCAGATGCGGTTCCTTCTCGAACAGGGTGACGGTGGCCTCATCGAAGCGGTGGGCGAGCTCGCGGGCGACAGCGGTGCCGATGATGCCGCCGCCGACCACGGCGATGCGTGAGATCTTCATGACGCCATCATGTCACCCGCCCTCCTCCCTTGCCAGAGTCATCCCACCTGTCCAGAACCGACTCCACGGGCCGTGAGTCCGACCGCGCCCGAGGTGGTGGTCGGCATCGCGCAGGAGGTGCGGGGGTGTGGATGCGGCGGTTAGCGGGTGTGGATGCGACGGCGCGGGGTGTGGATGCAGCGGTGCGTGGGTGTGGATGCAGCGGTGCGTGGGTGTGGATGAACAGCCCGATTCCCTGCCTTGAAACGGGGCTGCGCCAGCGTGCGGACAGCACTCCGACCCCCTGGGCGTCCCGGCAGCCCTTCCGCAGCAGTTCGTTCACCTGGAGCGATGGCCTTGTTTCGCATCCGTCGGCGGAATCCTGCGGCGTTCCGGTCACACAGCGATTCCTTATCCACAACACCTAGTCCACTCACATTGCAATATGTGAGTTTATGAGAGTCAGAGAGATTCAACGATAAACATAGACATGACACTGCCATCGCTGTACGATTGTTGTTATCGAACGCATGAGCCGAACGATGGAGTTGATGGACGTGCCGACACTCACCCGCAGAACCCACCGCGATGACCCCGCCTTCGACGAGCTTTCGGACTTCAGCGCCGCACTGACGACGGTTGAGCTCACACATAGGAGCATTGACAGCCACCTCCTCGCGCAGCTGAAGAACCTCTTCGAACTCTTCCTCAGCCGCATCAGTGCTGACAGCCCTGACAGTCATGCTGAACAGCTGGCCGCTGTGCGCGAACTCATGACACCCTCCCTCAGTGCGGCACCGACCGAACGCGAGGCCGTCGACGCCCGGCGCCGCGCCGCCTACGAATGGATTGAGTCCCTCATTCCTGCCACCAGCCTCATCCATGCAGCTCAGCTGCTTGACGTGACGCCGATCGAGATCGGCAACCGGGTTCGGTCGGCAGCACTCGGGATGATCTGTCTGCCCCAGACGACCGGGCTGGCTGCCAAGCACCTGCTCTCGTTCGAGCGTTACGTCCATGCGACTCGGCGAGCGCGCAGTCTCGATACGTCGGTGCTGCCGGAGTATGACGATGGGCTCGTGCGCATCCGTGCTTCTGACATGGCGGCGTTCAAGCGTGCTGTGAGCCAGCTCGTTGCGCGACTCTCGACGCGCGAATCCCACACAAAGCACATCCGGCAGCGCCGCGGTGTCAGCTTCCATTACGACCCGCACGGTGAAGCCACGATGGTGGCCCGCGGACCTTCACCTGCCATCGCCCTCCTCGAAGCTCGCCTCACCGGTGTCGCCCGGGCGATCATCACCGGCAACACCTCAAGTCTCGGCATCATCGACACAGGCGAACTCGCTGACGATCGTTCCCTGCGCGAGCTCATCTTCGACTTCCTCGCCAACTCCCTGCCGGCCGGAACCGTCACGGTTGCCGCCGACGACGGCGTCTCTGCCAGTCCGAGTGACTCCGCTCGTACGGGCGCCACGGGTGATCGGCCGGACGCAGACAGGCTGACGGTGCCGGCGGCGAATCCGGCCGGCATCGACATCGATGCCACGGCTGAGAACTACAGCAGGCACTACCGCGAGGTCGGCATCACCTGCCCGACGGAATCCGACTGGCTCAAGCGCCAGGCGCGCGTCACGATCACCGTACCGGCGCTCACGCTCCTCAGTGACAATCCGAGCACCGAACGCAGCACAGGAGACCGATCCGCAGTCGGGGTGCCGGGAACCGTCAACGGCGCCCCTGTGGCACCGGACGTCGCCCGGCAATTGGTGGGCAGCGGCCACTCGACCGTGTACCGTCTCCTCACCGACCCGGTGACTGGAGTCGTGCTGGATCACGCAGCGGAAAAGTACACGATTCCCGACTCGCTCAGAACCGCCCTCGTCGAGAAGTGGCAGTTCTGCACGCTTCCGGGGTGCGACCGCTCAGCCGTCAAGGCCGAACTCGACCACATCATCCCGTTCAACCACAGCAACCCGAGGGAAGGCGGGCTGACGACGATGCAGAATCTCCACCCGCTCTGCCGCCAGCACCACCAGATGAAGACCGAGCGGAAGATCTCTGTCACCCGTGACTCTCTGACTGGATTGCTGAGCTGGCAGCTGCCCGGAGGTATCACCACCACGTCGGAGCCGCCCAGCAACCCCATCAACCAGGCGCATGCCAAGCAACTCAGCCGGGCGTAGCCGTCACCTCCATCACCCCTTCCACACCCCACGCTTCTGCCTGCCCACACTCGGCAGTGACAGATGGTTCTTCAGCAACTCCATAGAGATGAGGCAACGGTCGGGCGTCGCCCAGCTGGGGCGCCGCCCGACCGCACCCCGACAGTCAGATGCACCCCAGCGGAGATCCGAGCAATGCACGTCGCCGTATCATGAACCAGATGACTGACGAGGAGCTGACACCGATCGGCCGCCCGCAGCTGCTGTGGCCGCTGCGTGAGCAGGCCGCAGCCGAGGTGCGCTCCCCGGCCGGCGCCCGGCTCACCGGCTGGCAGGTTCCTGAGACCTCCTCGGAAGCGGCCGTGGAACCCGAGGCGGAAACCGGGGTGGGTGCGGAAGCGAACCTGCTCATCGAAGGCGACAATCTGCCGGCCCTCAAGCTGCTGCAGCCCACGCTTGCCGGGCGGGTCAAGGTCGTCTACATCGACCCGCCGTACAACACCGGCAGCAGCCTGAGCTACGCCGATCGCGCACGTGGAGATGCCGCTGTCACCAGCAGGGACGCGTGGCTGGCGATGATGTATCCCAGACTCGTCCATGCCCGTGCCCTCATGCGCGCCGACGGGGTCATCTTCGTTTCGATTGACGACCGGGAATCGGCAGCTGTGCAGCTGCTGTGCCATGAGATCTTCGGCGAAGAGAACTTCCTCGGCACGTTCGTCCATCAGCGTGCCAAGGGCGGCGGGAATGCGAAGTTCTTCGTCCGCGGCCACGACTACGTCCACGTCTGGGCCAAGGACGCCGCGCAGGCCAGCGGCTTCACCACTGAGAAGCGACCGCCAGCCAAGTACGAGCGCATCGACGGACAGCTCATGCTCGTCGAAGACGATGTGCTCAGGGTCAGCTTCGGCAAATACACGCGCGGAACCGAGCGACGGCTGATGTATGAGGACATTGTCGCGGTGCGCGGACAGGCGAAGAAGGACGAGGTCGATGCCGGGATCGCCGCCGGGCGCTACCAGCTGCGGCCATGGGGCGAAGGCAAACACGCGGTGGTGCGGCTGACGCCGGCGCATCTGGCGAGTTCGAAGATGTACTCGATCATCCGCGCACTCGGCGAGACCGGCCGTCAGGACCTCATCGAACTCGGTCTCGGCGGGATCTTCGCCTACCCCAAGCCCGTCGAGCTGCTCACCACTCTCATCGCCTCACAGACGATGTTCGATCCCGAGGCGATCGTGCTCGACTTCTTCGCCGGCTCCGGCACGACCGCGCAGGCCGTCATCGAGCTCAACAGACGTGACGGCGGTTCGCGCCGATTCGTGCTCATCCAGCAGCCCGAGCCCATCCGGGCCGCCAGCGGCGCCCGGGTGGGGGCACACGCCGATGCTGAGGCGGTCGCGCAGTTCCCTACGATCAGCGCATTCATGGCCGAGCGGGTGAAGCGGGCCGGCGGAGACTTCATCGCGGTGACCGTGACGGCTGGCGAGGCTGAGGGCCGAGCTGAGAGTGAGGCTGACGCTGCCGGAGACGCGGTGGCCGGCTGCGACCTGCATGCTGCGAGCCTCAGGGCTGCCGACGAGGCGCAGTGCGCAGCCGCGGCGGGGCAGCTCCGGACATCCGCGCCCGCTCAACCATGACGGCGATGTGGACGCGGTTGCTCGTGTCGAGCTTGGCGTTGATCCGGTTGAGGTGGGTTTTCACCGTCGCCGGGCTCATGAAGGTGGCCTCAGCGATCTCCTGATTCGACAGCCCTTCGGCCACCCGCGCGGCGATCTCCAGCTCCCGGTCCGTCAGTTCGGCCAGCAGCTCGACGGCGTCGCGCTGCAGCTGCTGATCGCGGTTCGCCACGACGGTGTTGAGCACCTGCCGCAGCGAATGCGGTGAGAGGATCGGCTCGCCCCGATGGACGGTGCGGATCGCCTCGGCGAGGTCGGCCGGGCCGATGTCCTTGAGCAGATAGCCCGCGGCCCCTGCCTCGAGCGCGCGGAAGAGGTAGTCGTCGCTGTCGAAGCTCGTCAGTGCCACAACAGTGGGCGGGCGGACTCCGTTGACGAGGCGTTCGATCGCCTCGATGCCGCCGATGCCCGGCATCCGGATGTCCATGAGCACCACATCGGGAAAGTGCAGGGCGACCTGTTCGAGAGACTCCTCGCCGCTGAGCGCCGAGCCGACGACATCGATGCCGGCAGCGGCGGCCAGGATGCCTTTGATGCCGGTGACGACCATCGGATCGTCGTCGACAACGACGACACGGATCGGGGCATCGGTGTCGGTCATGAGTGCAACATTACCGGAGGACCCGGCCCACTCCGGAGCAGCACGGGAGGTGCGAGGACTGGCTGGAGACAGGTCAGGGGCCCGAAGGGTCGGCCGGGGCGAGCGGAGGTGCCGGCCGGTTGAACGGCGGGAAGACGACATCGACGACGAACTCGCCGCCGTGCACCCCGAGCTGGGCGTGCCCGCCGAACGCGGCCGCACGCTCGCGGATCGTCTCCAGCCCCGCACCTGAACCGGTGTGCGAGAGATCCGAGGTGCCTGCCGCCTCGGCCGCGGGAACCGGATTCGACACCCGGATCCGCACCCCGGCAGCCGCCGAGGCGGTCACACTCAGCTCGACCGGCGCACCGGGCGCGTGCTTCATCGCGTTCGTCAGCGCCTCCTGCACGATCCGATAGGCGGCGCGGTCGACGGGAGTCGGGGCGCTGTCGAGGTCTTCGATGATGATCGTCTGCCGGATGACGGTGCCGGTCGCCTGCACGGAGGCGATGAGCTGAGGCAGGGACCGCATCGAGGCGAGGTTGGGCGGGGTCGATGCGTGGCGCCGGGCCTGCACGCCGGCTAGCGTCCCAGCCCACACCCCGCCGACGAGGTGGCGCAGCTCCTCAAGCGAGGCGTGCGCCTCCCGGCGCAGCGCTGAGGCGGTGGAGGTGACATCGGCTGCGGAGTCTGAGCCGACTTCCAATGCGCCGCTGTGCAGCGAGATGATCGCCAGCCGGTGGGAGAGCGTGTCGTGGAGTTCGCGAGCGAGCAGTTCGCGTTCGGACTGCCGGGCGAGTTCGGCTGTCAGTGCCGCGTTGAGCTCGACTTCATGGGAGGCGAAGGCCTCGACGGCCTGCATCCGGCGGGTGCGGCGCAGCAGCAGACCGAATCCCAGGCTGAGCCCGAACGCCACCACCGCAACGGCGATCGTCAGCCCGTTGACGGCAGTGGCAGACTCCGGGGGCGGCGCGGCGGTGGCGAGCCCGGTGGGCTGGATGCCGGGGTCGATGAACAGGATGGAGTACGGGTTGAGCTCGGTGCGGTTCAGGCACAGCCGGAGCGTGGAGATCGTCGTGAGCAGGCCGCCTGCGATGGCGGCGATGAGAGCCTGCCGACGGGGGCTGCGGATGAGCAGGTGGAACATGCCGATGAGCATGAGCAGGCAGTCACCCCAGCCGGCGGCGAGCATCGCACCGACGATGAACGGCGCCCACGACCACCGATGCCGGACGAAGACGGTTGCCCACAGCGGCACGAGGACGAGCACGGTCATCACGCCGAGGTTGCCGAGCTGCCCGCCATCGAAGGCCCAGGGCGCAGCGATGAGCGCCATCATCGAGATGATGAGGCCGATGAGGTAGGTGACGATGCCGACGACGATGCTCGTGGCGATGCGCAGCCAGCGCGGAAACCGGCTGCCCGGCAGCTGCCGGTCCGCCATCCGGGACGGAGGTGCTGGCGCGCCAGCAGGCGCCTCCGGACCGTGAGCTGGAGGCGCATACCGCGGGGCTGCTGGCCTGCGGCGCGGCGGCTGGGGTGGATGACCTGACACAACTGCATCGTATCCGCCGGCACAGACCTGCCAGTCGGCCAACCGGCTCATGCTGTGTCCACCTTTGAGCTCGCGCAGTCGAGCCGATCGGCGGACGCGCAGCACCCGGCGCTCGATGAGGCTGGAGAGGTCAGAATCATCACCCCGGCAGCTGGACTTCAGCTGCCGCCAGCGCCCGCAGCGCAGCCACTCGGCGGCACCGGGCTCGACTCGATCAAGGAGCGTCATGTCCAACCCCTACGACCCCGCACAGCCGCAGCCGGATTCCCAGCCGGGCACACAGCACCCTCAGTACGCGCAGACCGGACCGTATGGTCAGCAGGGCCCGTACGGGCAGGTCGATGGGCAGACCGCGCCCGTGGGCACTCAGCAGCAGTGGGGCGCGCAGCCGCCGGTGAAGCAGAAGAAGCCGCTGTTCAAGCGCTGGTGGTTCTGGCTCATCATCGGCATCGTCCTCATCGCGATCATCAGCTCGATCGCCGGCGGCGATGACACCTCCGGTGACGCCGGCGGGACAGCCGACGAGCAGGGCGCTGCGGAGGAAGCCGACACCTCGGCCGAGGAATCCGGAGCCGGTGAGGCCGACGCTGCCGACGAGGAGCCGGCGGCAGCGACGTACGGCATCGGCGACACCGTTGAAGCCGACGGCTGGGAGATCACCGTCGGCAGCGTCGAGGACGGCATCTCGACAGTCGGTGACGAGTTCCTCAACGCGCAGGCGCAGGGACAGTTCGTCACCGTGAAGATGTCGGTGAAGAACACCTCCAGCTCACCGGAGTACTTCTTCGAGGACAGCATCAAGCTCGCAGACGACGCCGGCAACACCTACTCCTCGGATTCCGAGGCCGGGCTCTACGCCGGGGAGGATTCGCTGCTGCTCGAGGAGATCAATCCGGGCAACACCGCCTCGGGCACGATCGTCTTCGACGTCCCCGCCGATGTGACGCCCGATCGGCTGATCTTCGAAGGCGGGTTCTTCTCCACCCCCGTCGAGGTCGCGCTGTCCTGAGCACTCGTTCGCCGAGTCCACCTGCGCTGAGCCCGCCGCCGAGGTCGCGGCGGGCTCAGCTGCACCGCAGGCTCAGACGTTTTCGTCCAGGGCGCTGAAGCGCTCGACGGCATCGGGGGCACCGGCGATGATGATCTCATCATCAGCCTCCAGCACGGTCCCACCGTCCGTGTTCGCCCACCCGGCACCGTGCTCGGCCATCGGGGTCGGGCCGCCGGTGAAGAACGTGCGGGCCTTCGAACGCCACGGGACGTGGGTGTCATTCATGGGCGGATCCTTTCAGGGGGCGGTCGGCAAGCGGGGAGGCTCAGCCGATGAGCGGGCGTTCCTTGGGCAGTTCGTGGTGCTCGCGGTGCTGTCGCAGCGCCAGCGCCGAGGCGAGCATGACCGGGCCGATCCGTCCGGTGGCCATGACGAAGATGAGCACCGTCTGCGCCCCGCCGGGCAGATCGGCGGTGATGCCGGTGGACAGCCCGACTGTCGCGAAGGCGGAGACGACTTCGAAGAGAACCTGGTCGAAGGCGAAGCTCGGCTCCATCAGCATGATCGCCAGCGTCGACGAGACGATGAGCGTCAGGGCGAGCACGATGACGGTGGTGGCCTGCCGGTGGACGAACCGGCAGACGCGCCTGCCGAACAGCGCCACAGTGCGACGGCCGGTGATCTCCGCCCAGGTCATCGCCGCCAGTACCTTCTGCCCGCCGGTCAGCTCGCCCATCGTCGCCGCGTTGCTCCACTCCTGCACGAGGATGAACGCGGTGCCGGCGAGCAGCAGCAGCGGTGTCAGGTACACGACGATGCGCGTCGTCATCGACCAGCGCATCGGCAGCCGGTAGCGGCGGACGAGCTCGGTCAGCACCGGGAAGCCCATCCCGCCGATGATGACGGCCGCGCAGATCGGCAGATTGATCCAGGGGTCGCTGGCGTCGGGCATGATCGAATCGGGCTGCAGGCCGAAGCCGGCGTTGTTGAAGGCGGAGACTGCGTGGAAGATCCCGGCGTAGACGCCCTCACCGGCGGTGTCGCTGTAGCGGGTAGCGAACCGGACGCTCAGAAGGCAGGCGACCACCGCCTCGGTCGTCAGGGAGAACGCCAGGATCCGCATCACGCAGTCCGCCGAAGTCCTCGCTCTTCGTCTCCGCCGCGACCGTCTGGCGCAGTTGCATGCCGGTGCGGCGGGCAACGCGCATCCCGAGCAGCATCGTGAAGACCATCACGCCGAGCCCGCCGATCTGGATGAGCGCGAGGATGACGAGCTGGCCGAAGAGCGTGAAGTCCCGGCCGGTGTCGAGCACGACGAGACCGGTGACGGAGAACGCCGAGGTGATGGTGAAGAGAGCGGAGAGCGCGTCGATGCCGCCCGGGGCCGTGGTGGCGGCAGGAAGCATGAGGAGGATGGTGCCGACGCCGATCACCACCGCGAATCCGATGATGATCCGTCCGGGAGGGGACATCAGGGTGCCGACCGGAATATGTCATGCGTTATGGTTTCTCTCAGCACAGCGTAATCCTAGTCACATCGACGTCGATGTGCGCAGCAGAACAGGGATTCTCTCAGCGGCTCATCAGCTGCCGTGCGGGAGAGACGAGCAGGAAGTTGGATTCATGAGTCACGAACACTCTGCACCCGAGGATCGGGGCCACGGATTCGTCAAGGTTCTCGGCTCCGTCGATGTCCTGTTCATCGGCTTCGGCGCCATGATCGGCTTCGGCTGGATCGTGCTGACCGGCGGCTGGCTCAATGATGCCGGCACGCTCGGTGCGCTGCTCGCCTTCGCCGCCGGCGGCATCATCATGGCCTTCGTCGGCGTCGTCTACTCCGAGCTCGTCGCTGCGATGCCGCATGCCGGCGGTGAGCACAACTACCTCATGCGCGGCATGGGCCCGCGGGTGGCAATGCTCGGCTCATGGGGCATCACCGGCGGCTACATCGGCGTCGTCATGTTCGAAGCCGTCGCCGTGCCGCGCACGATGACCTATCTCATCCCCAATATCGAGCATGTGAAGCTGTGGACGATCGCGGAGTTCGACGTGCACCTGACCTGGGCGCTCATCGGCTCGGTCACCGCGATCCTGCTGACCTGGCTCAACATCCGCGGCATCAAGATGACCTCGCTCGTGCAGACCTTCGTCGTGTCCTTCCTGCTGCTCGTCGCGGTCGTGCTCATCGCCGGTGCCTTCGTCGGCGGCGACACCGCCAACACCGAACCGCTGTTCAACGGCGGTGCCGCAGGATTCATGATCGTGCTGGCGGCGGTGCCGTTCCTCTTCGTCGGCTTCGATGTCATCCCGCAGTCCGCTGAGGAGATCCGCATCCCGCCGCGCAAGATCGCCCGGCTGGTGGTGTTCTCCGTGTTCATGGCCGTGGCCTTCTACCTCGTCGTCATCTTCACGACCTCGCTGGCGCTCCCGGCCGATGAGCTCGTGAATCTCGATCTCGCCACCGCCGATGCGATGGCCTCGATGTTCGGGGCGAAGATCTTCGGCCAGATCGTCATCGCCGGCGGCCTAGCCGGCATCATCACCTCGTGGATCGCCTTCCTCATCGGCTCCTCGCGTCTCATGTGGGCGATGGCCCGTTCGGGCATGATCCCGCAGTGGTTCGCCGTGCTGCATCCGAAGTACGGCACCCCGGTCAACGCGCTGCTGTTCATCGGCGTGCTCTCCGCCGTCGCGCCGTTCCTCGGCACCGCGATGCTCGGCTGGGCTGTCGACGCCGGCTCGCCGATGATCGTGCTGACCTATTGCATGGTCTCGATCACCTTCCTCATCCTGCGCCGCCGCGAGCCGAACATGGAGCGGCCGATGCGCATCGGCGGTGCGGGCAGCGGCGGCATCGTCATCGGCGTCATCTCCGTGGTGCTCACCGCCGTGCTGTTCATTCTCTACATCCCGAAGCTCACGCCGCTGTCGGTCACCCTCGAATGGCAGTCGTACCTCATGTTCGGGGTGTGGATGCTCGCAGGCATCGTGCTCATGCTGTTCGTGCCCAGCGGCGTCCACCCGGGCCCGGACGCCGAGGAGCGGCTGCTGGAGAAGATCCGCGCCCGCCGCGGCGACGACTACCTGCGGTGACCGCCGCCGAGGTGGTTGCTCAGTCCTGCATGGCCGGGGCCACCGGCGCCGGCAACCGGGACTCCAGGGCGGCAGCGACCCGGAAGACCGTCTCATCGTCATAGGCGCGCCCGACGATCTGCACGCTCGTCGGCACTCCGTGGGCGGAGCCGCCGTGGCTGCCATCGGCGACACCGGTGGGCATCGCCATCACCGGCAGCCGGTTGGCGATGTTGAAGGGCACCGTCATATGCCGCTGCCAGTAGAACTCGCACCCGTCGAGCCCGTCGAGGTGGTGGTCGTCAGCGGCGAGACTCGCCACCGCCGAGGTGGGGGTGAGCAGCACATCGACAGCATCCAGTGCCGTGGCCAGGGTCGTCTGGATGCGGTTCTCGAGCACGAGCGATTCGATGACCGGGATGCGCTGTGCCCACTGCTCGGTCAGCTGCAGGAAGAGCTGCGTGTACGGTTCGAGAAGGTCGATGCGGCCATCGCACATCCGGCGGATGTTGCCGGCGATGAAGTGTCCGTAATGGGACATCGACGCCGCCGTGATCTCCTCCAGGCTGAGTGCCACATCGGCCTCGACGACCTCGGCACCCGCGGCGGCGAGTGCCTCGGCGGCCCGCTGCAGGCCGGCCGCGACCTCCGGGTCGACGGCATAGCAGCCCAGGTCCGGGCTCACCCCCACCCGCAGGCCGGTGAGGTCACCGGAGAACACCTCGGGGTCGGCGAGATAGGGCTGCGGGGTCGGGGTCGTCGCATGATCGGCAGGGTGGATGCCGCAGCTGATGCCGGTGGCGAAGGCGGTGTCGGCGACGGTGCGGGCGAGGATGTGGTCGCCGCGGTACCAGTCCTGGTTGAGCGGCGGCACCGCTGGGGTGCGGCCGAAGGGCGTCTTGAAGCCGGGCAGTCCGCAGAAGGCCGCCGGGATCCGGGTCGAGCCGGCGATGTCGCTGGCGGTGGCCAGCGGCGCATACCCCAGCGCCACGGCGGCACCGGAGCCGCCGGAGGACCCGCCGGGGGTGCGCTTGAGGTTGAAGGGATTGCGCGAGGTGCCCCACTCCTCGGTCTGGGTGAAGGTCGCACATGAGGACTCAGGTGTGGTGGTGCGGGCGAAGGGGATCGCGCCGGCGGCCCGCAGGCGGGCGACGAACGGGTGGTCGGCGGCAGCGACCTGACCGGCGCGGGCGCGTGAGCCGCGGGTGGCCGAGCAGCCGGCGACATCGTGCTGCTCTTTGACGAGCAGCGGAATGCCGAGCAGCGGCGGCAGGTCCCCGGCGGAGGCGCCTGCAGAGGGGGCGCTGGTGCTGGAACGGCGGTATGCCTCGGTCGCGGCTGCCGCGGCCTGCCGGGCCGGCTCCTCCATGATGTCCATGACCGCGTTGTAGGTGGGGTCGAGGGCGTGGATGCGCGCGATGCACGCCTCCATATACGTCGTCGGGGTGAGGTCTCCGGTGCGGAAGACGGCCAGCACCTCGGTGAGGGTCAGGGTGTGGAGGCGAGCAGCGTCGATCGTCATGACTGCAGTCTGACACACTCGGCGCGGTGTGGGCAGGTGTGCAGCGATGTCTGCGGCGCCGACTACCCTAGTGGTGAGGAGGGAGTGCGGTGACTGAGACGCAGATGAGCAGGCCCGGTGCCTCAGCGCGCCGTGCCACCCGCCATGTCACCCTGTTCCTCGACGTCGACGGGGTGCTCAACTCCTTTCCCGTCACGGGTCTGCGGTTCCTCCGGGAGGGCCGCAAGAAGGTCCGCGCATGGCACTATGAGCTGCATTTCCGGCCGCGCGTGGTCCGCTTCCTCGACCGGCTCACCCGCCGTCGGCTCGTCGACATCGTCTGGCTTTCGACCTGGTCACAGCGCTGCCGCACGGAGATCGAACCGAAGCTCGGGTTCCGCTCGACCTTCGAGATCATCCCGATGCCTGACGCCTCCTACAATCGCTTCGCCAACGACCCGCACGAATGGTGGAAGGCCCGCGCCGTCGACGCCTGGTTCGCCGACAATGACGAGGGGCGGGCGATCTGGATCGACGACGACCTCACGCATCCGGCCACCCGCGAGTACTTCAGCAAGAAGTACGGCTCTCGGCTGCTCATGATCGCCCCGGAGTTCACCCACGGGCTCAACGAGAAGCACTTCGAGCTCATCCGCGACTTCACCTACCGGCGCGCGGTCCCGCAGAAGATCCGGCGCGCGCGCCTCGCCTCCCAGCAGGATGCCGCCGCTGGGGCCGGGGCCGCGCCCGAGGCGGTGGCCGCCCCGCCTGCCGGGAAGACGAGCACCGACTCGATCGCCGACTCCCGCGACAGCGTCGACAACGACTTCCCGGCCGGCATCGGCACGACCTACCACGGAAAGGCCTGATATGACGTCCAGCCCCGGCACCCCCGACCGCTCTGAGAACCCCGCCCGCGCTGAGAGCTCTGCCCATCCCGGCAGCCGCACGCGCCCGGTCATCGGCCTCATCGACTCGGGACTCGGGCTCGTGAGCTATGCCGATGCGCTGCACCACCAGTACCCGGAGGCGGACCTGGTGCTGGCGATGGATCCGGATTGGATGCCCTATGGCTCCCTCGATCCCGAGGTGGTGGCGGAGCGGGCGCTGAGCTCGGCCAATGCGCTCAGCCCGTGGGAGCCGGATGCGATCGTCGTGGCCTGCAACACCGCCTCGGTCCACGCACTCGAGCGGCTGCGCGAGGCCTATGAGCCGCGCACCCCGATCATCGGCACCGTCCCGGCGATCAAGACCGCGGCAGCCACCGGCGAGGAGTTCGCCGTCTGGGCGACCCGGGCGACGACCCGCTCGGCCTACCAGGAGAGCCTCATCACCGAGTTCGCCGGCGATGCCACCGTCCACCAGGTGCCCTGCTATGGGCTCGCCGATGCCATCGACGCCGCTGATGAGCAGCGCATCGACGAGACGATCGCCGCTGCAGTGGCCGCCACTCCCCCGGCCGTCTCGGGCATCGTGCTCGGGTGCACGCACTTCGGGCTGGTCGCCGACCGGATCCTGCAGCAGCGCCCGGGCACGAGCGCCCTGTTCGACTCCCCGCACGCGGTAGCCCGCCAGACCCTCGCCCGTCTCGGCCTGTCCCCGGTTCCGGAGGCCGCCCAGGCGCCCGGCACCTCGGGAACGGCAGGTACGGCCGGGGCCCGGCTGCGCCCCAGCGAGGGACGGGTGCTCGCAACCTATATGTCCGGTCGGCGCGCGGGCCTGCCCGATACGCTCGACGCTTACCCGGCCGGCGTGCGGCTGCGCGCCATCGAGAACTGAGGGTTGCGCGGCTGGTCAGGCTGCGCGGTTGGTCAGGCTGCGCGGCGGGTCAGCTGGCGCGGTTGCCGATTCGTAACCACAGGGATCATTGACCTGGTGAGCGATTTCCGAGAGTCTGGATAGGGTCCACTCAGCGCCTCAGCCGGCGTCTGTCACAGCGTTGTGAGATGGCGGCGCTTGCGCGCGTTCCGCCTGCTTTCGAAAGGTTCGTCTCATGGGAGTTCTCGACCGCGAAGCCATCGTCGCTCCTCCGCAGTTCAACCGGTGGCTCATCCCTGCCGCCGCGCTGGCGATCCACCTGTGCATCGGCCAGGTGTACGCGTTCTCCGTGTTCAAGGCTCCGCTCATGGACCATTTCGGGGTGCGCGAGGTGGCTGTCGGCTGGATCTTCTCGCTCAGCATCCTCATGCTCGGGCTCTCGGCGGCCTTCGGCGGCACCTGGGTGGAGAAGGCCGGGCCGCGCAAGTCGATGGTCGTCGCCGGCTCCTGCTGGGTTGCAGGCTTCTTCGTCGCCACGCTCGGCATCGCCACCGGGCAGCTGTGGCTCGTCTATGTGGGCTATGGCTTCATCGGCGGGATCGGGCTGGGCATCGGCTACATCTCCCCGGTCTCCACGCTCATCAAGTGGTTCCCCGACCGGCCGGGACTGGCGACCGGCCTGGCGATCATGGGTTTCGGCGGCGGTGCGCTCATCGCCAGTCCGGCGTCGAACTCGCTCATGGCAGCCTACGGCGGCGGGCCGGAGCCGGAGAACCTCGTCAACGGCATCATCCCGACCTTCATCACCCTGGCGGCCGTCTACGCCGTCGTCATCGCCGTGGGCGCCTACTGCATCCGGGTGCCGCACCCGGACTGGAAGCCCGAGAGCTGGGATCCTTCGCAGGTGAAGGCCAAGCCGCTGCAGACGACGAACAACGTCTCGGCCAACAACGCCATCAGGACCCCGCAGTTCTGGTTCCTGTGGATCGTGCTGTTCACCAACGTCACCGCCGGCATCGGCATCCTGGAGAACGCCGCGCCGATGATTCAGGACTACTTCCCGGAGATCACCGCCGCTGCCGCAGCCGGCTTCGTCGGCATGCTGTCGCTGACGAACATGGGCGGCCGATTCGTATGGTCGAGTCTGTCGGACTACATCGGCCGGAAGAACATCTACATCCTCTACCTAGGGCTCGGACTGCTGCTGTACCTCGCGGTGGCCGTCGTCGGCGGCGGTTCGCTGCTGCTGTTCCTGCTGGCCACGCTCGTCATCCTGTCGTTCTACGGCGGCGGCTTCGCCACCGTCCCGGCGTATCTGCGCGACCTGTTCGGCGTCTACCAGGTGGGTGCGATCCACGGCCGGCTGCTGACCGCGTGGGCGGCTGCCGGTGTCGCCGGCCCGCTCATCGTCAACCTCGTGGTTGAGTCGCAGGCCGCTGCCGGCAAGACCGGCGAGGACCTGTACAGCCTGTCGCTGTACATCATGGTCGGCGTGCTGGCCATGGGCTTCATCGCCAATGCGCTCGTCCGCCCGATCGACGCGAAGCACCACGAACCCGAGGAGACCGTCGCCGCAGCGCAGGTGGGCAGCGAAGATGCCACAGAACGTGCGGGTACAGCGGCTGAACCGGCTGAGGCAGGTGCTGGCGCTGGTGGTGCTGCGCCTGCTGCGGCGGCCGGTGCGAACGGCGGCCTCCACACTGTCGCCGCGCTGGCGCTGGCCGGTGTCGTCTGCGCTGGGTTGCTCTACGGGCTCGTGCAGACGGTTATCAAGGCCGCCGCACTGTTCTGATCAGGATTGTCTGATCTGTTCAGGCTTGGCCGGCTTCCACCCAGTCGATGAGCGGAATGAGCGCATTGGGGTCGGTCCAGTCGCCGTCTTCGTCACCGGCACCGGCGAGCGCGTCCTCCCACGGCTCGCGGTTGGCCGGATCCTTCTTCGCCACCGAGCGCAGCAGGTCCGGCACAGCGTCCGGTCGATGAACGACATGCGGCTGAGATCCCAGGTCCCGCGGGCATAGAACAGCGGCAGTTCGGCCAGCGGCCCGGTCAGATTGCGCTCGCGCAGAGCATCGCAGCCCTCATCGCTCGGCGGGGAGGCACCGACCGCGAGGGTCGCCGCGCGGGCATCCCGAGCATGCTCGAGGGCGGTGCGCAGGAAGCGCAGACCTGAGATTCCCGTGGCGTAGACGGCACCGCAGTGCACGATCGTGTCGCAGCCGCTGAGCGTGCGGGGATTCGCCTTCTTCACATCGGCCAGATCGAAGCCGACGGCCTCCGCCAGCCAGCCGGCGTAGCTTTCGGCGGCACCATATTTCGAGCGGTAGACGACGATCCCCTTGCTCACCGCACGTCCTCATTTCAGGCTGAAGCAGCAGCTGTCATCCTCATCAAAGGGTCGCCGGCCGTCCGCCCGTAGAATCACTGGTGAACGCCTGCCGAACCGGATCGGCCGCACCACGCAGAGGAGATGACACTGTGAGCGCAGGAGGGTCCTACCTCGTCAGCGGCAACCTCGTCGCCGTCATCACCGCCGTGCGCGACGGCGTCCCCTTCGTCCTCACCACCGGCGGCGGCACCACCCTGCCGGCCGGTCCGCTGCAGCGCAGCCACCGCTCGATGCAGGAGGGCATGCGCGCCTGGGTGCTGCGCCAGACCGGCTGCGAGCTCGGCTACATCGAACAGCTCTACACCTTCGCCGACCGCAACCGCGGCGCCGGCCCCGCGCTCGAAGTCTCCTATCTGGGTCTGACGACCATGCAGCCCGGAGCCGAGGCGTGGCTGAGCTGGTATGAGTTCTTCCCCTGGGAGGACCGCCGGGACGGCACTGTGGTCGTCGACGAGATCATCGCCCCGGCCCTGCAGGACTGGGTGGCATCAGCCGGTCATGATGCAGCCGCTCAGGAGCATCGGCGGTCCCGCTGCGAGGCGGCATTCGGGCTGGCCGGCAGGCCCTGGCATCCGGACATGACCTTAGCCCGCTATGAGCTGCTGTACGAAGCCGGCCTCATTCCCGAGGCAGAGTCCCCTGCAGAGGCCGCTTCGCTGGTGCCGGGCCGGTCCATGACGCCACATCATCGCCGGATCCTCGCCAGCGGGATCGCTCGGCTGCGTTCGAAGATCCAGTATCAGCCGGTGATCTTCGAACTCCTCCCGAAGACCTTCACCCTCACCGGGCTGCAGACCGCTGTCGAGGCGATCGCCGGCCAGGAGCTGCACACGCAGAACTTCCGCCGGCTCGTGGCCCAGCAGCAGCTCGTCGAGGACTCCGGTCAGGTCGCCTCCAGCACCGGCGGCAGGCCCGCCAAACTCGTCCGGTTCCGCCGCAGCGTCCTCGATGAGCGCGCCGCAGCCGGCACCAAGCTGCCGATCCCCCGCGTGAAGTAACCGTCAGCCCACCCACGCTGACCAGCCGGTTTGCTCCCTCACACCTTTATGCTCATACTGAGCATAATAAGTTCCGGCAGCCCGAGCGAAGGAGCCGCATGCCGACCGTGACGATTGACACCGATGCCCTGTACCAGCGCGTCGACTCCGTCATCCCCCGCATCGAGTGGGCGACGATGGAAGACGACATCGCCGCCATCTGGCGACTCAAGGAAGAGCGCAACGCCGTCATCCTCGCCCACAACTACCAGACCCCGGAGATCTTCCACGGGGTTGCCGACATCGTCGGCGACTCCCTGGCACTGGCCCGCGAGGCCGAGAGAGCCGATGCCGATGTCATCGTGCTCGCCGGTGTGCACTTCATGGCCGAGACCGCCAAGCTGCTGAATCCGGAGAAGACCGTCCTCGTCCCCGACCTGCGCGCCGGCTGCTCGCTGGCCGAATCGATCACCGCAGCCGACGTCCGGCAGCTCAAGGCGGACAATCCCGGCGTTCCCGTCGTCACCTACGTCAACACATCGGCGGCGGTGAAGGCAGAATCGGACATCTGCTGCACTTCGGGTAATGCGAAAGCAGTCATCGAGTCCCTCGGCACCGACCGGGTCATCATGATCCCGGACGAACACCTGGCGGCGAACATCGCCCGCGACTGCGGCGTCGAGGTCATCACGTGGCCGGGCCGCTGCGAGGTCCACGACCGGTTCACCGCCGCCGACATCGAACAGGTGCGCCGCGACCACGAGGGCGTACTCGTCATGGCCCACCCGGAGTGCCCGCCGGATGTCGTGGCCGCGAGCGACATGGCCGGTTCGACCGCGCAGATGCTCGCCCACGTCGCGCAGCAGCGGCCCAAGCGCGTCGCGCTCATCACCGAATGCTCGATGAGCGACAACATCGCCGCCGAGATCCGCGACGTCGAGATGATCCGCCCGTGCAACCTGTGCCCGCACATGAAGCGCAATTCGCTGGCCAACATCCGGGCCGCGCTCGAAGGCATGCAGCACGAGGTGAGGATCGACCCCGAGGTCGCCGACCGCGCCCGCACCGCCGTCGACCGGATGCTTGCGATCGCATGACCGGTGAGCTGGCCGCGCTGCCGAAGATCATGTTCGAAGGCCTCGTCCGTCAGGCGCTGTTGGAGGACTTCGGCCGCGCGGGTGACCTGACGACGACCGCGACGGTGCCTGCCGGGATGCAGGCGAGCGCTGTCCTTAACGCCCGCCAGCCCGGGACGGTCGCCGGTCTCGACCTCGCCGCTCTCGCCTTCACGCTGCTCGACCCCGCCGCCGAGGTGGTGGTCGCCAAAGGCGACGGCTGCCGGGTGGGTGCTGGTGAGGAGATCGCCACGATCACCGCCGATGCCCGCGCGCTGCTGAGCGGTGAACGAGTGGCGCTGAACTTCCTCGGACATCTGTCGGGAATCGCCACTGCCACGGCCACACTCGTCGATGCGGTCGCCGGGAAGTGTGCTGTCACCTGCACGCGGAAGACGACGCCGGGACTGCGGGCGGTTGAGAAGTATGCAGTGCGCTGCGGCGGCGGAATGAACCACCGCACCGGGCTCGACGATGCGATCCTCATCAAGGACAACCACATCGCGCTGGCCGGCGGCGTGACGGCCGCAGTCGAGCAGGTGCTCGCCCAGGTCGGACATCTCGTCGCCATCGAAGTTGAAGTCGACACGCTCGATCAGCTGCGCGAGCTACTGGAGGTCTCCGATGGTGTTGACGCGGTGCTGCTGGATAATATGGAGCCAGCTCAGCTGCGAGAAGCCGTGGAGCTCATCGACGGCCGCCTGACAGCAGAGGCCTCAGGGCGGATCACAGTCGAGACGGCACCGGCGATCGCTGAGACCGGCGTTGATCTCATCTCCGCCGGGTGGCTGACCCACTCGGCTGCGGTACTCGACATCGGGCTGGACATCCAGATCTAAGGTGCGGACTCGACATCCAGGTATGAGGTGCAGGCTCGACGTCCACGTGTGAGGCGCCGTCGACGTTGAGTGCCGAATCGACGCTCACGGATTTTGCAGTCAACGACTATGAATCGGCCGATTCATAGTCGTTGACTGCAAAGTTCAGAGTCCTGGATGCGGCAGTCAACGATCATGAGCTTGCAGCTCGACCTCGAAACCGTCGTCGTTGACGAGGTAGGCAGCGTTGGTGTGCTCGCCGCCGGCGTGCGGGTGCTTGTCAGCGGACATGAGCGTCCACCCGTGCTCGGCAGCTGATGTGGTGATCGCTTCGACAGCGGTCGGGGCGCCTGCGTGGAAGGCAAGGTGGTTGAGGCCCGGCCGCAGCCGGTCGTGGGAGAGCCCACGCATGGCTGGTGACTGTTCGATGACGATGTACACGTCTCGGCACTGCCAGCTCCGGCCGTATTCCCACTGCTGGTAGTCACGATATCCCAGCTGCGTGAGCAGCCATCCCCATTGCCGGGCGGCTCGTTCCACATCGGGAACCCAGAGCTCTCTGTGGTGGATGCCGCCGACGGGTGAGGACATCACGGCCGTCCCTCCTTCAGGCGCTGTTCGTGGGAGTAGGCGTTGAAGGTGGAACCGCGGTTGAAGCCGATGACGGTGACACCGAGTTCTCGCCCGAGGTCGACGGCGAGTGCTGACGGGGCCGAGACTGCCGAGAGCATCGGGATGCCGGCCATCGCGGCCTTCTGCACGAGTTCGAAGGAGGCCCGGCCCGAGACCTGCAGGACAGCCCGGTCAGCCGGCAGCAGCTTCTGCTCCAGTGCCCAGCCGAGGACCTTGTCGACGGCATTGTGCCGGCCGACGTCCTCTCGCAGAACCAGCAGGTCCGGTTCCCTGCCATCCTCCCCCGCCTCGGGAGCGGCGAACAGGGCTGCCGCATGCACCCCGCCGGTGGAATCGAACAGACCCTGGTGCGACCGCAGCAGCTCGGGCAGCGCGAGCACCGCGGATGGACTGATGAACCCGGGTTCCGGCGCGGCGACAGGGTAGGCGGATTCCTTGCGGACGGCTTCGATCGAGGCGGTGCCGCAGATGCCGCAGGCACTCGAGGTGTAGACCTGGCGGGCTCGGAAGGTCTTGCGGTCCCACACGCCGGGCTGCAGGCGGATGGCGGCGACGTTGTAGTTGCGGCTGCCATCGGGGTCGAGTCCGGAGGCGAAGTCGATCTCGACGATGTCAGCCATCGACGTGATGACGCCTTCGGTCAGCAGGAAGCCGGCGACGAGCTCGACGTCGTCGCCGGGGGTGCGCATGGTGACGGTGAACTGCTCACCGTCGAGGCGGACTTCCAGCGGCTCCTCACCGGCAAGTGCGTCGGCGCGGGCGCGCACCTCGCCGGAGGCGTCGAAGCGATGGACGCGGGAGCGGACGACCCGGCGCATCACAGCCCCTCGTCGAGGTGCTTGTACCAGGCGTCGATCCCGCCGGTGAGGTGCTTGACCTGGGCGCCGGACTGCAGGAGGACGCGGGCGGCGGCCTGGGAGCGGGCGCCGGACTTGCAGTACAGCACCACCTCGGCGTCAGAGGTCTTCGCCTCGTCGATGAGGTCAGCAACCGCCCCGCTGCCGGCGGGAGGATTCTCGGTGAACTCACCGACCGGGATGAGGCGGGCACCGGGGATGATCCCGGTCTCGGTCTCATAGGGTTCGCGCACATCGACGAGCACAAGCGGCCGTCCCTGCACTTCAAGGGCATCGACCTCCTCCTGCAGCTGGGTGCAGTTGAGCGCGGGCACGAGGTCGAAACCCACCTCGGCGGCGGTGGCCGGGCGGCGGACGGCCGGGTTGGCGCGCAGCGGCAGCCGCTCCCAGCCGGCGGTGCGCATATCGTAGATGAGCACAGTGCCGATGAGCGGCTGACCGAAGTCGAGGATGAGTTTGAGCGCTTCGCCGGCCTGGGCGACGCCGAGGATGCCGGGGACCACGCCGAGCACGCCGGCTTCTGCGCAGCTGGGGATCGCGCCGGGGGCCGGCTGGCTGGGCAGCAGGTCGCGGTAGATGGGCCCGCGGGAGGCGTGGAAGACGCTCAGCTGCCCGCCGGTCGTCAGCACTGACGCCCATACGTGCGGGATGTCGGCGACCGTGGCGGCATCGGAGACGAGGTAGCGGGTGTCGAAGTTGTCCGCCCCGTCGATGACGATGTCGTAACCGCTGATGATCTCGTACGCGTTGCCGGCGTCGAGGCGGATCGGGTGCATCTCGACGGTGACGTTGGGGTTGAGCGCATTGACGGTCGCGGCAGCCGAGACGGTCTTCTCGACGCCGACGTCGGCGGTGGTGTGCAGGATCTGCCGGTGCAGATTCGACAGCTCCACCTCATCGTCATCGACAATGCCGATCGTGCCGACACCGGCGGCAGCGAGATACAGGGCTGCCGGCGAGCCGAGCCCACCGGCGCCGATGATGAGCACGCGTGCCCGGCCGAGCGCATGCTGGCCTGCCACCCCGACGCCGGGGACGGTGATCTGCCGCGCATAGCGGGGGTGGCTCATGAGCCGATCCCCACCCAATCGTGGTCGCCGGTCGCGTAGTGCTGCTGCTTCCAGATCGGCACCTCGGCCTTGATCCGGTCGACGAGTGCCGCGCAGCAGGCGAACGCCTCACGCCGGTGGGCGGCGGCAACCGCGACTAAGAGCGCGTCCTCGCCGACGGCGAGGCTGCCGATCCGGTGGGCGGCCCAGATCCGCACCCCACCGGGGGCAGCCGCGAACTCCTCAGCGACGGCCGTACAGGTGGCGGCGAGGATCTCGCCGGCCTGCGGGTGGGCGGTGTAGTCGAGGCCGGTGACGTCGGCGCGGCCGGAGTCGTGGTTGCGGATGACCCCGCGGAAGCTCGCAACCGCACCCATCTGCGGGCTCAGCACCGCCGCGGCGGCGTCGACCGTGAGCGGGTCCTCGGTGATGCTCGTGTGGACGACCCCGGTCGCCGGTCCCGAGGCGGGGGCCGGCTGGGGTGGGTGGCGGTGGGAGTCGTCGTGGTCGCGGACGTCGGCCAGCTGTGCCTGCAGGTGGTGGAGGACGGAGTCGAGGACGGTGATGCCGTCGCGCACCCCGCCGGGTGAGCCGGGCAGATTGCAGATGAAGGTCTGCCCGCACAGCCCCGCCCTCCCGCGGCTCATCATCGCCTCGTCGAGCTTCTGCAGACCGTAGGCCCACAGCGCGTGCATGATCCCAGGGGCGGGCCGGTCGATGAACTCAGCCGTCGCCTCGGGGGTGGTGTCGTCGCTGTTGGTGCCGGTCCCGCCGGTCGTGAAGATGAACCGCGGGCGCTCGTCTGCCGGCAGGTCGACGAGCAGGCGGTGCAGTGCCGTGCGCACCGGGTTGCCGTCGGCGACGACGATCGGCGCGGGCACGCGGTAGCCGTGGCCGGTGAGCCACTCGGCCAGCAGCGGCCCGGTCGTATCAGCGGCGCGACCTTCGGCGGCGGCGGTCGAGACGACGATGACGGCAGCCCAGTCACCGGCCCCGAAGTCCGGCCTGCGCTTGACGCGACGGCCAGGCTGGAAAGCGAACGCATCAGCCCTGCTCATGCGCGACCTCTCTCCTCATCAGCTGCGCGGTGGTAGTCGCCGCTCTTGCCGCCGGTCTTGGCCACAACGCGGGTGGTGGTGATCTCGGCGGCCTTGTCGAGGGCCTTGATCATGTCGTAGACGGTCAGTGCCGCGACCGAGGCGGCGGTCAGCGCCTCCATCTCCACCCCGGTCACAGCAGTGGTCTTCACGCGGGTGCGGATGTGCACGCCGGCCGGCAGCCGGGCGAAGTCGACAGTGACCCCGCTGATGGGCAGCGGGTGGCACAGCGGCACGAGCTCCGGGGTCCTCTTCGCCGCCATGATCCCGGCGACCCGGGCGACGGCGAGCACATCGCCCTTCGGGGCGGTGCCGGCGAAGATCTGCTCGACGACCTCCCCGGTGGTGGCGACGACCGCCTCGGCGGTGGCGCTGCGGGCGGTCACCGGCTTAGCCGACACGTCGACCATATGGGCGGTGCCGTCGGCGCGGACATGGCTGAGCTCACTCACCGTGGGCCTCCTCAAGCGGCAGAATCTGGACGGTGGATCCGGCCGGGACGACCTCGTCACCAGCGGGGATGCGGATGAGGGCGGTGGCCTGGGCCGCACCGGCGAGCAGGTGGGAGCTGGTGCCGGAGAACGTCGTCGCGGTGGTGTTGCCGGTCTCGTCGGTGTGCCAGGTGCCGCGCCGGATCTGCTCGCGACGGGCCAGCGGTGTGACGTCTTCGGTCAGTGCGGCCGGCTGCCAGCGGTGGGCCGACGTGCACCGGTATGCTGCGGCGAGCGCTGGCCGCAGGAACATCTCGGCTGACACCCAGGTGCTCACGGGGTTGCCGGGGAAGCAGATGATGACCGCGCCCGAGGTGTGGGTTCCGAGCCCCTGCGGGCCGCCGGGCTGCATAGTCACCGATCCGAAGTCAGCGCAGCCTTCGAGTGCCTGGCGGATGACTTCGTAGCGGCCGGCGCTGATCCCGCCGGAGGTGATGATGAGATCAGGCGCGTGGGCGGCGACATCGGCTTCGAGGACGGCAGCGAAGTCGGCGACGGTGTCGGAGATGAGCCGGGAGGTAACGACGGCGACGCCGTTGCGGTCCAGCCAGGCGGCGAGCATCGTGAGGTTCGCGTCGTACAGGGCACCCGGCGGCAGCGGTTCGGTGCCCGGGGCTGTCACCTCATCACCGCCGGTGTAGATGACCGCCCGCGGCTGGGCGTGGACGCTCACGTCGGTCTGGCCGAGGGCGGCGATGGTGCCGAGGCCCGGAACGGTCAGGCGGGTGCCGGCGGCCAGCAGCAGATCCCCGGTGCGGGCATCGGAACCGGCGGGCCGCACGAATGTCCCAGCTGACACCTCGGGCATGGTGATCTGACCGGCCCTCACGGCGGCATCGAAGCTCGCCGCGTCGGTGTCTTCGATCGGGATGATCGCATCGGCCCCGGCGGGGACCGGCGCGCCGGTCATGATCGGGGCGGCGTGGCCTTCCGGCAGCGGGTCGGGCCAGTGGCCGGCCGGGATCATCGGAGCCAGCGGCAGGGTGGCAGGCGTGTCGGCTGCACAGACGGCGAAGCCGTCCATCTGGGAGTTGTCGAAACCGGGCAGATCGCGGTTGGCGGTGACATCAGCGGCGAGCACCCGGCCGGCGGCCGCCGCCAGCGGCAGGGTTTCGGTGCGCACGCGCTCCCCGCCGTCGGTGCGGGATGTGGCCTGGGCGGCCACCGCCTCGGCGACGGCACGGGTGTGGGCGGTGATCGAGCGTGCACCCGTCGCCGGCCAGCCGTCTGCAGTCGTGATCATGGACTCAAGCCTAGTGCCCGAAGCTCCACGCCCGGTGGGTGTGCGGGTGTGGGGTGGGAGACCACGTCAGGCAGAATGTTCTAGGATTTCGAGTCCTTCACTGGAGGAAGCGCGTCTTCCCAGTCTTTCTTCAACTGATCATAAACTGGTCTCGCATCGGCCCAGCGCTCGAACGAGTCATCATTGCGCCAATTACTACGAAAGCCCTCCGCCAGTTGTCGGAGTTCTTCAGACCTCTCTAGGAGCTCTCGATCGGCGATCCGCTCAGGCTCGATTCCAATTAGAATCAGAGGGCATTCTCCGCCTCCGCCGAGATTCACCTTGGGAATGAGCTTGTCCCAATGCGTCGTCGATGGACCAAACTTGTACCCATTATCCTTCGAGCGAATATTAGGGCCAATGAGCGCTTGCAGCCTAGGCCCGCGCGTCACGATCACTCCAACCGCAATGGCGCCTTCATAGTGCAGCGCCTGGAAGTTAATCAAATCCCGATCATAGAACGGATCCTTATTATTCCATTCCATCTCTACAGCAATGCCCGGTATCGGGTCGTCAGAAGACCCCTTACCAAACATGTCGATTTCATGACCGCGGGTGCGAGCGGTTCGAAGGTTCTTTCCGTCGAGGCTGACGGATTTCTCGATAGTAATATTCTGCTTACCCCACACTTGCTCACCCTCAGGTGACACCATGTCCTCTAACGACTTGTCGAAACGCGCAACAAACACAGTGCGGCCACCGCCCCCTGCTCGAAGCTCGTCTAAGGTTGGAGAAAACTCTTTGAGGGCCTTGACCAGGTCGGAAAACCGATCAGGAAAAGACTGCCTGAGAATTACGTCAGCATACCTCGTGGCTCCATACTGGTACCCAGTCGGCCAACCCTCCGTTGTGAGTTCACGAACCTCACCCGCAATGTTGACTGTGCCGCCCTCGGGTGCGTCAACCGGTTCAACAACATCGTGCGAATCGTCGGAAGCTTCTACCATGTAGCCGAGCATACAAGACACGTGCTCCACCTCACTCGCCACGCACGCTTAAAAAGATCCACTCAAAGATCCACTTGATGTATGATCGCTCTATGACAGTGCAGCCTCTACGCCCCGACTCGCCCATCATGCCTCTCCCGACGGTCGCGGGTGGGTTTCAAACGGTCTTGGCCGATCCCCCGTGGCGCTTCGCCAACCGTACAGGCAAAGTGGCTCCCGAGCACCGCCGACTCGACCGATACTCGACGATGAGCCTGCAGGACATTAAAGAACTGCCCGTCGACGATGTCACCGCGCCTAACGCACACTTGTACCTCTGGGTGCCGAACGCACTACTCCCGGACGGTCTCGACGTAATGAAGGCTTGGGGATTTCGGTATGTCTCGAATCTAGTCTGGGCAAAGCGTCGCAAAGACGGTGGTCCAGACGGCCGTGGGGTCGGGTTCTATTTTCGAAATACGACCGAGCTGATCTTGTTTGGTGTGAAAGGTTCAATGCGCACCCTTCCACCGGCCCGCCGCCAGGTTAACATCATTGAAACCCGCAAGCGTGAACATTCGCGGAAGCCAGATGAGCAGTACGCACTCATCGAAGACTGCAGCCCCGGTCCTCGACTTGAGATGTTTGCGCGACACCCCCATCCAGGTTGGACTGTTTGGGGCGACGAATCCGATCCTGAGACAACACCCCGCGGAATCGTTCATCGCGGTTATGCAGGAGGTTCCATCGAACTCAAACCACATGAGCGACTCACGTCCCGAACTCGGAAAGCACTCGGCCAGCAACTGCGGTCAGAGTACGAATTGGGTGCGAGCCTCAAAGATCTCGTAGACCAGCACGGACTGACTGAGTCCCGGGTTCGCGGTCTGCTACAAGAGGCCGGGACTGTACTCCGGAGGCGAGGTCGTGCGCGCACGGCGGCGCCTGAAGAAGCAATCTAGTTCATTCACAATGACCCGCTAACCATCGAACCGAGGTCGGAGTCCGACAGAGAGCCGGCCTTGCACCCCGGCCCGTCAAAGTGTTGTGGGTCGACGCGGGACCGTCACCATGTCACGGTCTGGTCGTTGCTAGCCGCGACACATGCGCCGTTGCTAGACTTGATGCATGTCTGTTGAGCTGGGACTTCCCACCGTCAGGCCCACTGCCGGCAGCGTCGCCGCATCGCTGGCACGCCGGGCCGCCGATGCCCCTGCGTCCGGGCCGCTGCTCGACCAGTTCGGCAGGGCCGGCACAGATCTGCGCGTGTCTCTGACAGACAAATGCAATCTGCGCTGCACCTACTGCATGCCTGCTGAGGGCATGGACTGGATGCCGCAGGACTCCCTGCTCACCGCCGCCGAGGTGGTGCGGCTCGTGCGCATCGCCGTGCGCGACCTCGGGGTCGAGAAGCTGCGGCTCACCGGCGGCGAACCGCTCATCCGCCCGGATCTGGAGGCGATCATCGCCGCGATCCGCACCGAGCATCCCGAGCTGCCGATCGCCATCACCACCAACGGGATCGGCTTAGCCGCCCGCGCCGGGCGGCTCGCTGCGGCCGGTCTGTCGCGGATCAACGTCTCCCTCGACACCATCGACGCGCAGACCTATGCGCAGCTGGCCCGCCGCGACCGGCTCACCCAGGTGCTCGCAGGCATCGACGCCGCGCAGGCGGCAGGGCTCGCACCGGTGAAGATCAACGCGGTGCTCATGCGCGGAGTCAATGACGACCAGGCCGCAGAGCTCCTCGACTTCGCACTCGCCCGCGGGCTTGAGCTGCGGTTCATCGAGCAGATGCCGCTCGACGGCGACCACGGCTGGACGCGGGCGAATATGGTCACCGCCGCCCAGATCCGCACGCAGCTGAGCGCCCGCTGGGATCTCGTCGCCGATGACGTCCCGCGCGGCGGCGCCCCGGCACAGCGGTGGCGGGTCTATCCGCACGGCACCACCGCCTCGGGCCCGGACGCGGCCGGTGAGCCGCTGGGCCGGGTGGGGATCATCGCCTCGGTGACCGAACCGTTCTGCGGCGACTGCACCCGCACCCGCATCACCGCCGAGGGCAAGATCCGCTCGTGCCTGTTCTCGCATGAGGAGTTCGACCTCTCGCTGCTGCTGCGCTCGGACGCCGATGACGCGGCCGTCGGGCAGGCGTGGCGGCAGGCGATGTGGCTCAAACCGCGCGCCCACGGGATGGGCCGGCCGGGCCTTGACAGCGATGACTATGTCCAGCCGGAGCGTTCGATGAGCGCGATCGGAGGGTGAGGATGGATGAGCAGCACGCCGCACCCGAGGCGGGGCCCGGGGCCGGCGGGGAGGTCACCGTCCGGTACTTCGCCGCCGCCCGCGCTGCCACCGGTGGGATCGCCGAGGAGCAGGTGCCGCTGGCTGAGCCGGTGACCGAGGCGCAGCTCTTCGCGCTGCTGGCAGACCGGCACCCGGATCCGCCGGCTGGGGAGCCTGCGCTTTCGACGGTGCTGGCGGAGAGTTCGAGCTTCGTCGATGGGTTCGTCGTGCTCGACGGCACCCTCATCAATCCTGGTCAGCGGGTCGATGTGCTGCCGCCGTTCGCTGGCGGGTGACGGGCAGCCGATGCGCCTGGCCGGTTCGCCTGCGCCCGGCCGGCTTCGCCTGCGCCTGGCCGCGGTCATGTGAGAATGAGGCCATGACGCACCCCGACTGGGCCGAGGCGATCGACATCGCCGCACGCGCCGGCGCTGCCACGCTGCAGCCGGCCACGTCGCTGCCGCTGGCCGACTGCCTGGGCCGGGTGCTCGCCCACACGCTGACAGCAGGCCGTGACATCCCGCATTTCGACTCCTCGGCGATGGATGGCTTCGCCGTGTCCGGCCCACCCCCCTGGCAGCTCGAGGCGGCCACCGCCTCGGGAGCGGATGTCCACGCCGCATCCGGCGCCCGTCCGCTGAAGGCAGGGTGGGCGCGGCCGATCCTCACCGGCGGCACGGTGCCGGCAGGCACCACGAGCATCGTGCGCAGCGAACACGCCGAGGTGGTGGGAGCCGGTGCGGCCGGGCAGGCCGTGCTGCAGCTGCGCGCTGATGCCCCGGAGTCCGATCTGTCGCCGGCGCGCAATATCCGGAAAGCCGGTCGGGAGACCCGCGCCGGTGAGGTGCTGCTGGAGGGCGGGCGTGTGCTCTCGCCGGCGGATCTGGCCTATGCGGCCGTTGCCGGGCTCGATGCGCTGCCGGTGCGCACGCGGCCGCGGGTCGCGCTGCTCATGACCGGCGATGAGGTCATCACCGCAGGTCAGCCCGGTCCCGGACAGGTGCGCGACACCTTCGGACCCGCACTTCCGGGGCTCGTCGCAGGTTTGGGCGGCACGGTCGTCGATGTGCGGCGGATCGGTGATGATGCGCAGGAGACCCGGGTCGCGCTCCGCGAGGCGCTGGCTGCCGCGGATGTCGTGCTCACCACCGGCGGGACAGGACATTCGGATGCCGATCATGTCAAGCGGGTGTCTGCACGATTGGCCTGTGAGCTGCTGTTCCCGGAGTTGGCGATGCGGCCAGGACATCCGACGACGTTCGCGCAGCTCGGCGGGCACCCGGGGGCCTGGCATGTCGGGCTGCCGGGCAATCCGCTGGCGGCGATGACAGCGCTGCGCGTCGTCGTCGAACCGCTGCTCGGCGGGATGCTCGGGATGCCGCTGCGGGCCGCACACGAGGTGGAGGTGGCCGTCGCGGTGCGGCCGGTGCGCATGAGCACGATCATGCCGGCGCGCCGGCGCGCCGACGGGCGCTGGGAGCCCTGCGATGCCCGCGGAGCCAATATGCTCCGCGGGCTCACCGAGGCCGATGGGTTCCTCACCGTCCCGAAGGCCGGGCTGTCAGCAGGTCAGCCGGCGCAGTTGCTCGACCTGCCGTGGCCGCAGCGGTGACGGTCAGCAGCGGTGACGCTGAGCTTCCGCTGCCCGCACCGCTGCAGCAGCCTCAGGCCTAGGGCGTGTCTGACAAATTTTACGGTTGGTTTCTGAAACTCTTGAGTCATGTCTCGATTTTAGCTGCTCACTGATGACCAATGGGCTGTCATCGCTGACTACCTGCCAGCACCAACAGGCAAGCGCGGACGCCCCTTCTCCGATCCCAGGCAGATGATCGAAGGCATCATCTACCGCTACCGCACCGGCATCG